>DATAPS010000306.1:0-5642 GCA_036265085.1 Acetobacteraceae bacterium
CGACGGGGTGAATGGCATATTTCACCTCCACGCCTTCCTTTTTCAGCGTGTCCGCCATCTCTCGCAGCGCGTGCTGCGCTTGCGCGACCGCCATGCCATAGCCGGGGACGACAATCACCTTCGATGCGTTCTTCATGATGAATGCGGCGTCCTCAGCGCTGCCCGCGCGCACCGACCGGTCGCCGCCGGCGACCGCGGCGGGCGCGCCGCCGACGTCGGTGCCGAAGCCGCCGAGCAGCACGTTGATGATGCTGCGGTTCATGCCCTTGCACATGATGTACGACAGGATCGCACCCGAGGCGCCGACCAGCGCGCCGGTGATGATCAGCGCGAGGTTCTGGATGGTGAAGCCGATGCCGCAGGCTGCCCAGCCCGAGTAGCTGTTCAGCATCGACACGATCACCGGCATATCGGCGCCGCCGATCGGGATGATGAGCAGGAAGCCGAGCGCGATCGCCAGGATCGCGATCAGCCAGAACACCACCTGATGGCCGCCGGTCGCGATGAAAAGGATGATCAGCACGAGCAGGAGCGCACCGAGCGCCCCATTCAGCGGGTGCTGGTATTTGAACGTCACCGGCGCACCGCGCATCAGCGCCTGCAGCTTGGCGAACGCGATCACCGAGCCGGAGAACGTGATGGCGCCGATCGCGAGCCCGATCGACATCTCGATCAGGCTCTCCGTGTAGATGCCGCCGAGCGGGTTGGCGATGCCGAATGCCGCCGGGCCGTTCAACGCCGCGGCCGCGACGAATACGGCGGCAAGGCCGACCAGCGAGTGGAACGCCGCGACGAGCTGCGGCAGCGCGGTCATCTGGATGCGCAGCGCGATGAACGTGCCGATGCTGCCGCCGATGGCAATGCCGAGCACGATCAGCACATAACCGAGGCCGGACATCCCTGCATGTGCGAGCGTCGCGATGATCGCGATGCCCATGCCGCACATGCCGAGCATGTTCCCCCGCCGCGACGTGACGGGGTGGGAGAGTCCGCGCAGCGCGAGGATGAACAGTATGGCGGCGACGAGGTAGAGGAGCGTCGTGGTGCTTGCGGACATCGGGCGTTCCTCAGGACTTCTTGCGGAACATCTGCAGCATCCGCTGCGTGACCACGAAGCCGCCGAAGATGTTCACGCTCGCGAGCGTCACCGCGATGAAGCCGAACGCCATCGCCCAGCCGCTGAACGCGAGACCGGTCGCGAGCATGGCGCCCACGATGATGACCGACGAGATCGCGTTGGTGACCGCCATCAGCGGCGAATGCAGGGCCGGCGTGACGTTCCAGACGACGTAGTAGCCGACGAAGCAGGCCATCAGGAACACGGCGAGGAGGAAGACGAAGGGCTCGACCACTTCGGCCTGGGGCACGACGCCCTGCGCGGCGGCGCGCGCGGCGAGTGCGAGCTCGATGGCGCGCTGGGCCAGGACCGCGGCCTGGTCGGCCAACTGGTTCGGGTTCATGCCTCGTGTTCTCCAGGGGCGAGTGGGCAGCGGGCGAGTAGGCTGGGGGTCAGGCGGCTTGGGCGGGCGCGAACTGCGGATGCACGACGGCGCCATTGCGGGTGAGCAGCGTGCCGATCACGATCTCGTCCTGCTCGGGCAGCTTCGGGGCTTTGGCGTCCTTGTCCCAGAACGTGGTCAGGAAGGTGAGCAGGTTGCGCGCGTAGAGACTGCTGGCGGCGACCGCGATGCGGCCGGGCCAATTCAGCCAGCCGAGGATGCGCACCCCGTTCCCCGTGGTGACTTCCTCGCCGGGCTTCGTCAGCGCGCAGTTGCCGCCCGCATCGGACGCGAGATCCACGATGACGCTGCCGGGCTTCATGCTCTCGACCATGGGTGCCGTGACGATGGTGGGCGCGCGGCGGCCCATCACGAGCGCGGTGCAGATGACGAGATCGTTCTTGGCCACCGTCGTCGCCATCAACTCGGCCTGCTTCTGGAGGAAGGCGTCGCTCATTTCGCGGGCGTAGGCCCCGGTCTGCTGCGCCGTCTCCTCGTTCTCGACACCGACGAATGTCGCGCCGAGGGAACGGATCTCTTCCTTGGCCGCCGGACGCACATCGGTGGCCGACACAATGCCGCCGAGGCGGCGGGCGGTGGCGATCGCCTGCAGGCCGGCGACGCCCGCGCCGACGACGAAGACGCGGGCGGGCGGGACCGTGCCGGCCGCGGTCATCATCATCGGAAAGCCGCGCTTGAAAGCGGCGGCACCCTCGATCACGGCGCGATAGCCGGCGAGGTTCGCTTGGCTCGACAGCACGTCCATCGATTGCGCGCGCGTGATCCGCGGGAGCAGCTCCATCGCGGCCGTGTCGATGCCGGCCTGCGCGAGGCTGTGGACGAGGTCGGGGTCGTCGAAGGCGCCGGCAATGCAGACGAGGAGGGCGCCGCGCTTGATATGCGCGCGTGTTGCGGCGTCGGGCATGCGGACGGCGAAGACGATATCGGCGCCCGCGAGCGCGGCGGCGGCATCGGGGGCGATCTCGGCGCCGGCCGCCTGGAACTCGGTGTCGGGGATCGCAGCGTGCGCGCCGGCCCCTGCTTCCACGACGACCGTGAGGCCGAGCGCGATCAGCTTCTTGACGGTGTCCGGGGTCGCCGCGACGCGCGTTTCGACGTCGTGTCGCTCCTTGAGCACGGCGAGACGCATCCGGTCACCTTCCTTCTGCAGCGGCCGCACAATCCATCGGCGCGTTGCGGCATGCAAGGGGCGGACCTACGTGCGGGGCACCCCGGCTTGCGCGAGCGCCGCCGCTTGCCGTTCGGTGAGCGCCTGTTCCGAGAAGTCCTCGATCAGGCCGTGGAACAAGCGTGACCAGTTCAGCTCCGCGCGCAGGCGGAGGAATACGCTCCCCAGCCCGATTGCGCTGCGGTCCATGAGCACGAACTCGCGCGGCGGTTTTACGCCTCCGGTGCGCTTCAGCCCGGCATGCACGCGCTCGGCGACCGCACGTCCATACATCGGGTCGTCGCCCTCCTGGATGCGGCGGACGCGGTCCTGCATCAGCGGCTCGTAGAGGAACTTGGCCCACTCGTTCAGCACCCGAAGCTGCTCGCGCGAGATGTTGGCGAATCCCCACGTCGCGTATGCGTGATGCGCCTTATCCTCGTCGTCGTCGCGCACGGCTTCATAGAGATCGATGACACCCCGGACGAACTTCGCCTGAAAGACGCGGATCGCGCCGTAGTCGAGCAGATTGATCGTGCCGTCGGCGCGCGCCTGGTAATTGCCGGGATGCGGGTCGCCGTGGATCACGCCGTAGCGATAGAATGGGACATACCAGGCGCGGAACAGCGCCTCGGCGATGTGGTTGCGCTCCTCCTGCGGCGGATCTTCCTCGATGCGCTTGAGCAGTGCGCCGCCGTCGAGCCACGTCATCGTCAGCAGGCGGCCCGTTGAATACTCGGCGATCGGCCGCGGGATGTGCACCGTCGGCTCGCCGGCGAGCATGATGCGGTACAGCCGCATCTGCGAAGCCTCGCGCCGGTAATCCAGCTCCTCGCGCAAACGGACCGCCAGCTCTTCGTAGATGTCGTCCTGGTGGATCGCGTTGTCCATCCGCCGGTAGAGCGCCATCGCGACCTTGAGCTGGCGCAGGTCGGCTTCGACCGTGCTCGCCATGTCGGGATATTGCAGCTTGCAGGCGACGTCGGTGCCGTCGAGCAACGTCGCCCGATGCACCTGTCCCAGGCTGGCCGCGGCGGCGGCCGTCTCACCGAACGTCTTGAAGCGGGCGCGCCAGTCCGGGCTAAGCTCGCTCTGCATGCGGCGGCGGACGAACGCGGCGCCCATCGCAGGCGCGTTGGATTGCAGGTTGGCGAGCTCTTGCGCGTATTCGGCCGGTAGCGCGTCGGGGATGGTGGAGAGGAACTGCGCCACCTTCATCAGCGGACCTTTGAGGCCGCCGAGGATCAGCTTCAGCTCCTCTGCATGCGCGGAACGGTCGGTCTTGATCCCAAAAGCGCGGTTGCCGACGACGCGCGCCGCGATACCGCCGACCGCGCCCGAAGTGCGGGCGAAGCGGCGGATCTCGCCGAAGATTGTTGCTCCGTCGTCGTCCCGGCGGACCGGCTCGACCGCCATTAAACGGTGCCCTCCAGCTCGTCGATGAAGCCGGAGATCACGTCGAGCCCGCGCCGCCAGAATGCCGGGTCTGATGCGTCGAGGCCGAACGGGGCGAGCAACTCCTTGTGCCGCTTGGTACCGCCCGCCCGCAGCAGGTCGAGGTATTTTGCGGCGAACTCGGGATGGCCCGCCGAGAAGACGGAATGAAGCGCGTTCACCAGGCAATCCCCGAATGCGTAGGCATAGACGTAGAAGGGAGAGTGAATGAAATGCGGTACGTAGGACCAGAACACGCGGTATTCCGGCGTGAACTCGAAGGCGGGCCCGAGGCTCTCCGTCTGCACCTGTATCCATAGCCCGCCGAGGCTGTCTGCGGTCAGCTCACCACTGCGGCGCCGCTCCGTGTGGAGCAGCGTCTCGAATTGGTAGAACGCGGTCTGCCGGACCACCGTGTTCAGCATGTCCTCGACCTTGCCGGCCAGCATCACGCGGCGGCGGCGCGGATCGGTCTCGGCGTCAAGCAGGGCGCGGAAGGTCAGCATTTCGCCGAAGACGGAGGCCGTCTCCGCCAGCGTCAGCGGCGTGCCGGCCATCAGATATCCCTGATCGCCCGCGAGCACCTGATGCACGCCATGGCCGAGCTCGTGCGCCAGCGTCATCACGTCGCGCGTCCGGCCGTGGTAGTTGAGGAGCAGGTAGGGATGCGCGCTCGGCACAGTCGGATGGGCGAACGCGCCGCCCGCCTTTCCGGGGCGCAGCTGCGCGTCGATCCAGGGCTTGTCGAAGAACCGGCGCCCGACGCTTGCGAGTTCCGGCGAAAACGCGCCGTAGGCGTCGAGCACGCGGGTGCGCGCCTCGTCCCACGACACCTGCCGGTCCTCATCGTCCGGCAGCGGCGCGTTGCGGTCCCAGTGCTGGAGCTTGTCGAGCCCCATCCAGCGCGCCTTAAGTAAATAGTAACGATGGGAGAGGCGCCCGTAGTCCGCGGTGACGGCGGAGACGAGCGCGTCGACCACCTCGTCCTCGACCATGTTGGCGCGGTTGCGTGCGCTGCCGGGGCGCGGGTGGTGGCGCCACGTGTCGATGATCTCCTTGTCCTTCGCCAGCGTGTTCGTGACCAACGAGAACAGGCGGATGTTGCGCTCGAACACTCCGCCGATCGCGCGCCCCGCGGCCTCACGCACAGAGCGGTCGCGGTCGGATAGCTTGTTGAGCGCGTCGCTGACGGTCAGCTCCTCGCCGCTGACCGGAATGCGCAGGGCGGCGATGGTCTCGTCGAACAGGCGCGACCAGGCGGTGTGACCGGTGACCTCCTTTTCGTGCAGCAGCTTCTCGAGGTCGTCGGAGAGCTGGTGCGGACGGAATACGCGGAGGTCGCGCAGCCACGGGCGCCAGCGGGCGAGGGCGGAATCGGCAAGCTTCTCCTCGAGCACGGGGTCATCGAGACGGTTCAGCTCGAGCGTGAAGAACAATACGTCGCTGCTGATCCGCGTCACTCGCTCGTTCATCGTCTGGTAGAAGCGGCCGATTTGGGCATCGGTCGAATCGGCGCTGAACAGTAGTTGCGCGTAGGACAT
>DATAPS010000307.1:0-5647 GCA_036265085.1 Acetobacteraceae bacterium
GATGATCACGGATATCGTCATCGGGCAAGGCTGCCATGTCGTTCTCCGTGGCGCCGCGAAACCGCGGCAACTACAGCTTCACGGTCGTTCCCTGGCCATGCTCGCTGCAGATCGTGACCTGGCCGGACGACTGCTTGATGAAGCCATAGACCTGAGCGAGGCCCAGGCCGGTGCCGGCCCTCGGCTTCGTCGTGAAGAACGGCTCGAACGCCTTCGCGCGGACTTCGGGGGTCATGCCTTCGCCGGTATCGGCAACCGCGATGCGTGTACACACTGGCCCGGACTGACCTCCGCCTGCGCCGCCGCGTACGCCTTGTCGAAATGGTACGTTTCCGGTTTCGATCGTCAGCCGACCGCCGGACGACCAGCGCCGCCACGACGACGAACCCGAGTGCGAGAAACTTGAGCGCGCTTCGCGGCGGCGCGTGATGGTCGTCCCCACGAGCGGAGGTGATATCAGACTGCGGCGGCGTGCATAAAGCGATCGAAACGGATCAGCCGTCCCTCGGGTGCCCCGAGTACTTCGTCATCTCGCATGACAATTCGACCGCGAACGATCGTCGCCCTTGGCCATCCCGTGACCGCCTTCCCGTCGAAGGGGGTCCATCGGCAGGGCGTCGCGATCCAACTCTCCTCGATCGTGCGGCGTATCTTCAGGTCCACGACCGTGAAGTCCGCGTCGTAGCCGACCGCCATTCGCCCCTTGCCGACCGCCCCATAGACCCGCGCCGGCCCCGCCGCGCACAGATCCACCAGCCGCCCGAGGGTCAGCCGCCCCGCCGCGACGTGATCGAGCATCACCGGCACCAGCGTCTGCACCCCGGTCAGCCCCGCCGGGCAGTCCGGCCACGGTTTCTCCTTGGCTGCCCGCGGATGCGGCGCGTGGTCCGATCCGATCGTATCGACCGTCCCGTCCGCGACCGCCCGCCATGCCGCGTCATAGTGCTCCCGCCCGCGGATCGGCGGGTTCATCACGCCGAAGCCCTCGAGCGTCTCGTAGACCTCCGGCGCCACCTGGGTCAGGTGGTTCACCAGCACCTCGCACGTCGCGACGTCGCGATAATCGGCGAGATAGGCGAATTCCTGCGCCGTCGAGACGTGCAGGATATGCGCGGGCCGCCCGGTCCGGCGGGCCAGCGCCATCAGCCGGCGGGTGCCGAGGAAGGCGCACTCTTCGTCGCGCCATTCCATATGACAGGCATAGGCGTCGCCGGTCTTGAACAGCGGCTTGCGGGCTTGGAGGCGGTATTCATCCTCGCTGTGATAGGCGATCCGCCGCCGCCCGCTCAGCATCACCCGCTCGAGATGCGCGTCGTCCTCGACCATCAGGTCGCCGGTCGAACTGCCCGCGAAAATTTTTATCGCGCAGACGCCCGGCTCTGTTTCGAGCGACGCGAGCGCCGGGATGTTCGTCTTGGTCCCGCCGACGTAGAGGCCCATGTCGCACCAGGCGACCCGCTCGACATAGTCCCGCTTCCACGCCAGCCGCTCTGTGTCCACGATCGCCGGGCTGGTGTTCGGCATGTCGAACACCGCTGTGACGCCGCCCAGCACCGCCGCCTTCGTCCCGGTCGGGATGCTCTCGACCGTCGCGTCTCCTGGGTCGCGCAGATGCACATGCGGGTCGATCATCCCCGGCAGCACGTGCAACCCGGCCGCCTCGAACACCTGCGCGGCGGGCGCGCCCGGGGGCACGCCGATCGCAGCGATCCGGCCGTTGCGGACACCGACATTGGTCTCCGCCGCGCCCCAGGGCAGCACGCAGGTGCCGCCGCGGATCAGCAGGTCATAGGCCTCGGTCACGCCGTCGCGAGCGCTTCGTAAACGTTGCCGCCGATCGGGCGACCCAGGATGTGGGCGTTGTGCCAAAGCGCGTAGAATAACAGCACCCAAGAGCCGAACCCGTGCCGCCGGTGATTGGAGGCCCGGAACAGCGCCTCCACCCGGCCCGGCTTGGCGATCTCGGCCACCCCCGGCTGCGCCGCCACGAGCGGACCCAGACGGTCGCCCTTCTCCCCGATCCACTGACCCATCGGAACGGTAAAACCCTGCTTCGGGCCGAAGGGATTGGCGGCCGGGCAGTTCTTCGCCAGCCATTGGCGCAGGATGTATTTGCCCATCCCCTGCTGTACCTTCAGCCCGTCGGGCAGCCGGAACGCGGCTTTCGCCACACCCGGATCGAGGAACGGCGTGCGCCCCTCGATCGCATGCGCCATCAGGCAGCGGTCCAGCTTGGTCAGCAGATCGTGCGGCAGCCAGTCCGCCATGTCGGCAGCCTGCGCGGCGGCGAGACGGCTGCGTCCGGGGACCCCGGCCTCGGCGTCCGCCGCGGCGATGCCATCCCGCCACGCCGCGGGCCGCTCGCGCAGGACGTCGAGACGGTCGAAATTGCCGCGCCCGCGCATCACCCGTCCGCCGCGCCACCAGGGGCGTGCGGCGCTGCGATACCGGCTGTAACCTGCGAAAATCTCATCGCCGCCCTCGCCCGCAAGGACGACCTTCATCCCCGCCTCACGCGCCCGCCGCGCGAGGAACCAAGTCGGGATGATGGCGTAATCCGCGGCCGGGTCGTCCATGCAGGCGACGATCGCCGGGAGGTGCTCCCACACCATCGCCTGCGTCACCTCGATCGCGTCGTGCTCGGCTCCAAGGGACTTGGCCACCCGCGCCGCCCCTTCCCGCTCGTCGGCAACGCCGCCATGCGCGAAGCCAGCCGTGAAGGCGAGCACCGGCGTGTCGTTCAGCCGCGACATGAGCGTCAGAATGGTCGCGCTGTCGATGCCGCCGGAGAGGAACATCCCGTATGGCACGTCGCTGCGCTGGTGCAGGTCCACGCTCTCGGTCAGCGCCGCGTCGAGCCGCTCAAGGGCCTGCTTCTCGTCGATCTCCTCCGGCGCCCCGTCCGGCACCGCGGAAATCCGCCGCCTCTCCAGCACCTTTCCGTCCCGGCAGGTCAGCGTCTCGCCAGGGAGGACGCGGTGGATACCGGGGAAGATCGTCTCAGCGCCGGTGGTGAACTGCACCTGAAACAGCTCGTCGCGCGCCGCCGCACGGACCCGCCGTTCGCCGTAACCGGCGGCGAGAAGGGCCTGCGGCTCGGACGCGAAGGCGAGGCCAGAGCCGGTTTGTACCACGTATAACGGTTTGATGCCGAAGGGATCGCGCGACAGCGTTACCGTCCGGGCGGCGCGCTCGTGGATGGCGATCGCGTACATGCCGCGCAGGTGGTCGCCGTAGCTCGCGCCGTCGCGGAGCCAGACGTGGAGCGCCAGTTCGTTGTCGCTGCCGGTCGTGAAATTGACGCCCGGGAACTCGCGGTACAGCTCCCGATAGTTGTAGATCTCGCCGTTGCCGACCAGCGCGGCCGCCCCCGCGTAAAGCGGCTGGTCACCGCCCGCCACGTCGATGATCGCAAGCCGCGTGTGCACCAGGGCCACCCCACCCACGGCGGTATGCCCGCCGCCATCAGGGCCGCGATGCGCGAGCGCACCTCGCAGGGCATCAAGCTGGATGCCGTTCGGGAGCGCGGTGTCGGGAGCGGCAACAATGCCAGCAATGCCGCACATCAGCGGGACCGGATCGTCGTATCGGAGTCGAGCATGGTTCGGGCTGTAGCATCAACCCGCCGAGGCTGTCTCGCACCCATCTTGCACGACCCCGTCAGCGGAACCAATTCGCCCCCATGACCGAAACAGCCCGTCTCGACGACCGCGGCGTGATCGAAATCACCGGCGTGGACCGCGTCGGCTTCCTCCAGGGCCTCGTCTCCAACGATGTCGCCCTCGCCGCTCCGGGCAATGCGGTCTGGAGTGCGCTACTGACGGCGCAGGGCAAGTGGCTGGCCGATTTCTTCGTCTTCGCGACGCCCGACAGGCTGCTGCTCGACGTCGAGCGCGCGCAGATCCCGATCCTGCTGCCGAAGCTCTCCCGTTTCCGGCTCCGGGCGCAGGTCGTGCTTGCGGAGCGGCCCGATCTCGCGGTGCTCGTGGCCTGGGACGGTGTCCCGACCCTCTCCGCCGACGCCGTTGCAGCTCCCGATCCGCGGCTGCCCGAGGCCGGGACGCGCATCCTCACCGAAACGCCCGGGACGCCCAGCGCGAGCCCGGCGGAGTGGGACAGGCACCGGCTCGCGCTCGGCCTTCCGGACGGGTCGCGCGACCTCGAGGCCGAGAAGACGCTGCTGCTGGAGGCAGGTTTCGACGAGCTGAACGGCGTGTCCTGGACCAAGGGCTGCTACATGGGCCAGGAGCTGACGGCGCGGACGCGCTACCGCGGTCTGATCAAACGCCGCCTCGTGCCGGTCTCGGTCGATGGAGCGATGCCGCCGCCCGGAACGCCGGTCACGCGGGACGGCGCGGAGGTCGGCACGATGCGTTCCGGGCGTGACGGGCTCGGGCTTGCGACGTTGCGGCTCGGGGCGCTGTCAGGATCGCTCGAGGCTGGCGCGGCGACGCTCACCCCGAGGCCGCCGTCCTGGATGCGGCTGCCCGAGGCTCAGGCGGTGACCTGAACGCCCTTCCAGAAGGCGACGCGGCCCTTGATCTCGGCCGCCGCAGGCTTGGGATCGGTATAGTACCAGACGGCATTCGGGTTCTCGGCGCCGTCGACCGTCAGCGAGTAGTAATTCGCCGTGCCCTTCCAGGGGCAAACACTGGTATGCGAGCTCGGCGCGAGATAGTCGCGCTTCAGCGTCGATTCCGGGAAGTAGGCGTTGCCCTCGACGGTGACGATATCGTTGCTCTCCGCGAGCACCTTCCCGTTCCAAACGGCCTTCATGGTCCCATCTCCCGATCGGTCGATCCGATGGAGCGCAGATGGGTGCCGACCCCGAACACGCCAAGCCGAAGCGCCCGACGGCGCTGATCACCGGAGCCTCTGCCGGCATCGGGGCCGCACTCGCACGCGAATTCGTTCGCGCCGGACATGACGTGGTCCTCGCCGCCCGTCGTCGCGACCGACTGGAGGCGCTCGCGGCGGAGCTCGGGCCGGGCGCGCGGGTCGTGGCCGCGGACCTCAACGATCCGGACGCCCCGGCCCGGCTGCACGCCGAGGCCGGGCCGGTCGACGTGCTGGTGAACAACGCGGGGCTCGGCTTTGCGGGCCGTTTCGACCGGGTGGAGGCCGAGAAGCACGCGAACGTGCTCCGGGTGAACGTGATGGCGCTGACCGCGCTCACACGGCTCTATCTGCCGGAGATGGTGCGGCGCGGCTCCGGCCGGGTGCTGAACGTGGCCTCCGTCGCCGCGTTCCAGCCGGGACCGGGAATGGCCGTTTATAGCGCCACCAAGGCCTACGTTCTCTCCTTGTCGGAATCGATTCACGCGGAGCTGGCCGGCACCCGGGTGAGCGTCACCTGCGTCTGTCCGGGGACGACGCAGAGCGAGTTCGCCGAAGTGGCGGGTCTCGGTTCGCGGCGGCTGTCGCGCTCGGCGATGACATCGGAGGCCGTCGCGCGTGAGGCCGTGGCGGCGACGCTGGCGGGACGGCGGCTGCTGGTCACCGGGACGGGCAACCGCATCGGCGCGGTGGGCGTGCGTTTCATCCCGCGCGGAGCCGTGCTCGCGATCGCGAAACGGGTGATGGCGGGGGTGATATAGGCTTTTTCGTTGCGGCGCCGATTGACCGCGCGAGCACGGAACGCTGATCC
>DATAPS010000308.1:0-2773 GCA_036265085.1 Acetobacteraceae bacterium
CCGCGAGATCGACAGGGATGCTCGCAAACTGCGCCGTCCCCTTGATCGTCATCCCATTGTTACCTCCGTCCAGGTCCAGGTCGCCGTGGTCGAGATCGCGGCCCGCCGCAATGCCCCCGAGATGAACATCGGTCGCGTGAACGGTTGTGTGAATCCTGAGGTCGTCGAGCGTCACGCTGTCACGCAGCGGGAGTGCCGTGACGGTCAGCGTTCCGGCGATCTCGCCCGACGGGTTCTGCATCGGGATTGGCCGGCGCTTGAGGAGAGCGACTTTCGGATTCTTGAGCAGCGCGATCATGTCGGCGAGCGGCGACGCAAGCCTTCCGTCGATATCGGCGAACTGATCCTTCTCCTCGATGCCGGTGACGCGGACGTTCCCCTTCTGGATCGTGATGCCGCCCTGCCGTCCGGTCAGAATCGCGATGTTGATCGTATCGGGATCGACGAAGGTAAGCCGCGCTTCCCCATGCTCGATCGCGGGCACCGGACGCAGCCAGAACACCGTCAGGTCGGACCCCAGCAGGCCGCCTTTCACCGACCGGAGCTGCGCGTCCGAGAAGTCCGGCGGGATCGTGACGGCGGCCTCGACATGCAGGTCGTGGGCAAGTCCGGCGACGACGTTTTTCGTGATCCACGGCCGCGTGCCGTTCCCGCCCACGCCTGGCGGCCAGAGCACCGGCAGGTCGGCGAACGCGACGTGATCGAGATCGACCACGATCGCCGCGTCCATTCCGCCACCGCTCGCGGCGGGCTGAGCGTCGATCCGGCCAGTCACATTGGTGGTTACCGGATCATGAGGCTGTGGCGCGAGCTCGACGTGCTCGATCCGGGCGGTGATGTGCCGGTTCGCGGCGATGTCCGCGGAGAGCTGCGCGCTCCGGATCGGCAGGAAGCCGCTGCCGAGCGCGATCGCACCTTCCCCGAGAGCCGCGCGCACGTTCGCGCCGGCAAGATGGAATGCGGCATCCAGCCGCGCGCTCCCGCTCAGAGTCACCGGTGACTTCACCGCCGCCAGACCGCCGAGCGCCGGGACCGCGGCGGCGAGGTCTGCGGGATTGAACGTGGTCAGCTCTGCATTCAGTGTGGTGGCGCTCGGCAACATCCCGCCGGTCGCCGGCGCGAGCGCAGCATCGAACGTCAGGCGCGCCGTCTGGCCGCCGAGCGCGATGTCGATCACGCCTTGGCCCTGGAAGCCGCCCCCGGCGCTCCGCTGCATGTCGACTTTGACCCGAGGCGCGCTCCAGTTCGTGTGGAGCGCCTGATCGACGACATCGATCTGTGCGTCGCGAATTAGCACGCGGCGCAGCTGGGCCCAGCGCGATACGGCGGTCCCCCGGTCGCCTTGCGGGGGCTGCATCAGGTCCTCGATGATCTGCGAAAAGCCGCCGCCCGCGGCCTGAGTCGGGACGGCACCCACACCAGCCGCGTCCGCCAACCCGCCTAGGTCGAGACTGACCCCGTCGTTCGCCGTCCGTGTGACGGTCAGCCGCGCGCCGTCGATCTCGATGGCCCGCGGGATGATCTGGAACAGCAGCAGGCGGCTGGCCGAGAGGGAGACCTCGGCGCGAGGAATGCTCGCGACACGCTTCCCGGACGGATCGACCGCGGCGACGCCAGTCAGGCGGATATCGAGCGCGCGGTCGACCCCCTGGTGCCAGCCTTCCCATGCGATCGCGGCTTCGCCGATGGAGATGCGGGTCCGGCTGTCCAGGTTGAGCGCCCGCTCCAAGCGCTGAGCCAGCCCGGTGACCTGAATTGGGCCCTCGGACAAGCGCCAGGCGAGACCGCCCACCAGCAGCACAAGGACCACGACCAGCGCCACCGCGAACTGGACCATGTGGTGCACGAGATGGCCGCAATGCCTGAGCGCTTGACCGGCCACAACATGCGCGCGCAGCCTCATTGGCGATGCACGATGAATGGCGCCTGCCGTCCGCTTGGCCCGCTCCCGCGGACCCCGCGGCGGCCGAACGCCTTGTCGAGCGCTTCGTGTCTGCGGGGGAGAGCGCGGCATCGTTCGCCCGCACGACCGCGGGCGGCGCGTTGCTCCGTTGCCTCGGCGGCGGCAGCCCTTATCTCGCCGATCTCGCGGTGCGGGAGGCGGACACGCTGTTGCAGGTGACGGCGACGGGTGCCTCCGTGACCGTGGCCGATGCTCTCGCGACGATAGCGGCCACCCCAGCGACGGCCGCCCGCTCGCGGCTCGCGGCAACATTGCGTATCGCGAAGCGGCGGGTCGCGCTCGCCATCGCGGTCGCGGATATCGGTGGCGCGTGGCCCCTGGAGCAGGCCACCGGGGCGCTTTCCGACCTGGCCGAGTCGGCACTGCACGCGGTTGCCGCGCATCTACTTCGCGCCGGTCACGACGCAGGCGAGCTGCACCTGCCGTATCCCGATACACCGGAACGCGACAGCGGGTTCGTTGTCCTGGGCATGGGCAAACTGGGCGCCCGGGAACTGAACTACTCGAGCGATGTCGACCTCGTCCTGCTGCACCAGCCCGATGCTGGTGTGTATGTCGGGGGCGCTTCCGGCGCCTTCTTCACCCGCCTCGCGCGCACCCTTGCCACCCTCATGGAGGCACGCGATGCCGATGGCTATGTCTTTCGCACGGATCTGCGTCTCCGGCCCGATCCCGCCGCTACGCCCCCCTGTATCACGTTCAATGCGGCCGTCAGTTACTACGAAAGCATGGGCCAGAACTGGGAGCGCGCCGCGATGCTGAAAGCACGACCCATAGCCGGAGACGCATTGCTCGGCGCGGAGTTCCTGG
>DATAPS010000309.1:0-3854 GCA_036265085.1 Acetobacteraceae bacterium
ATCGAGCGCGTGCGCGGGCTCGGTTGGCATCTGGTCCTGCACCTGGATCCCGACGACATCGTCGAGTTCGAGCCGGTGTTCCGGAAGATCCCGCTGCCTCTTGTGATCGACCACATGGGGCGTGTGGTAGCCGCCGACGGACTGCAGCAAAGACCGTTCAAGGTGTTGCTCGACTTCGTCAGCCACGACAACGTATGGGTGAAGATCTCCGGCATCGAGCGTGTCGCTGCCGCACCGCCGTTCACCGATGCAGTGCCGTTCGGGCAGGCGCTCGCGGCGGCCGCGCCCGATCGGGTGCTCTGGGGCACGGACTGGCCGCATCCGAACGTGCGGCACATGCCGAGCGACGGCGATCTGGTGGACCTGCTGCCGCTGATGCTGCCCGACGAGGCCCTGCGCAGAAAGGTGCTCGTCGACAACCCCGCACGGCTCTATGATTTCTGAGGGAGGCACGCGACCATGAGCGACAGACGGCCCGTCGTGACGGCCGCGATCGGCGAGTATCCGCATACGGAGGCGTTGCTCTCCGGCGCGCGCCCGCCGCGTGGCTTCCGGTTCGGGTTCACGCGCTTTCCGGTGATCAGCCGCGCCTTCGCGCCGATGGTGCGCGAGTTGCGCTTCGATGTCTCCGAAATGGCGATCGCGACGTTTCTCCAGGCAAGGGCGTATGGCAAGCCGCTCGTGCTGCTGCCGGTCGTGCTCGCTGCTCGGTTCCAGGAGCAGGCGCTGCTCTGCCGTGCCGACTCCGACCTGCGATCGCCGGCCGATCTCGCCGGGCGCCGCGTCGGTGTGCGCGCCTATAGCCAGACGACTGGGCTGTGGCTGCGCGGCGAGTTGGAGGAGGCGTATGGGGTGCGGCCCGATCAGGTCCAGTGGGTCACGTTCGAGGGAGCGCATGTCCTGGAATTCGCCGATCCGCCATTTGTCACGCGCGCTCCCGCGGGCAAAGAGCTGATGCAGATGCTCCATGATCGCGAGATCGATGCGGCGATCGTGGGCAATGACACGCCGGACGATCCGCGCCTGCGCTGCGTGTTCGCAGATCCGAGGGCGGCTGGCGAGGCGTTTTTCGAGCGACACGGACTCGTGCCGATCAACCACATGCTGGTGGTGACCGAGGCGCTCGCGAAGCGGTCGCCAGAGATCATCGACGAGATCATGCAGCTGTTTTCTGCCTCGCCGTGGCCGTCCGGGCGGGCTGGGGTCGATCCGGCGGTTGCGCTCGCGTTGCGTTACGCGACGGAGCAGGGCTTCCTGCCGCACGTGATAACGCTCGCTGACGTGTGGGCCGGATCGCGAGCCGACGTTGCGGCCGCGCCGGCGGATTGAGGGAGGCGGGACGTGGATCAGATGGCATCGCCGGGGGTGACCGATTGGGGCATTCCCGGCACGTACGTGTTCGACCACACGCGGTCGCGGATCGGCTACCCGCTGAACAAGATGGCGCACTCGCTCACCGATGGAGGAAACCGCAAGCTGTTCCTACAGGACGAAGAAGCCTACATGACGAAATACGGCCTGAGCGAGCAGCAGAAGGACGCGGTGCGGCGGCGCGACTGGCTGGCGCTGACCCGCGAATGCGGGGGCAACATCTATTACATGTACAAGCTCGGCGCGACGGTGGGTACCGGCCTCTATCACATGGGCGCGCAGATGCGCGGCGAGACCTACGAGCAGTTCCTCGCGACGCGCAACGCCCAGGGCGCCCGCTAAGATGGCGCGCGTCGTTGCGGGCATCGGCAGTTCGCACGTGCCGTCGATCGGCCCCGCTTATGACATGGAACGATTCGGCGAGCCGGATTGGAAGCCGCTGTTCGACGGCTATCGCCCGGTCAAGCAATGGCTGCACGACGAGATCAAGCCGGACGTTATCGTGTTCGTCTACAACGACCACGGCTCCGACTTCGCGCTCGACCGTGTGCCGACGTTCGCGATCGGCGTGCGCGACAGCTACGAGCAGGCCGACGAGGGGCACGGCGAACGGCCGCTGCCACCCGTTCCCGGCGATGCGGACCTGTCGTGGTTTCTCGCCCAAGAGCTGATCTACGGCGAGTTCGACATGACGGTGTGTCAGGAGATGAAGCTCGACCACGGCGCGATGGTGCCGCTGCCGCTGCTGTTCTCGCACAAGCCGGCGTGGGACATCCGCGTGGTGCCGATCGCGATCAACGTGGTGCAGCATCCGCTGCCGACGGCGCGACGCTGTTACCGGCTCGGTCATGCAATCCGGCGCGCGATCGAGGCGTATCCGAAGGACATTCGCGTGGCCGTGGCGGGAACCGGCGGCATGTCGCACCAGCTCCATGGGGAGCGGTTCGGCCATACCAACGAGGCGTTCGACGCGACGTGGCTCGACTTGATCGAGCGCGACCCGGAGCAGCTTGCATCGCTCTCGCATCGCGACATCATGGCGGAGGCCGGCGCCGAGGCGGTCGAGCTGATCATGTGGCTCGTCATGCGCGGCGCGATGGGCGAGAACGTGCGTCGCGTGCATCGGAACTACTATGTTCCGATGACGACCGGAATGGGGCTGATCGCGCTGCAGGATGCGTGAGCGCAACAAGGGAGGATAACGTGAAAGTATCCGTCACGCTGCGTCGCCGCCAGCTGCTGGCGGCCCCGGCCCTGCTCGCGGTCCCGGCGCTCTTGCTGCCGTACCGAGGGCGCGCGGCGGATACGCCGTTCCGCATCGGCTTTCTCGCCAGCTACACCGGCATTTCCGGCGTGAACGGACCAGGGTTCGACGCGGCAATCGCGCTGGTGATGCGTGAGCGCGGTGATACGATTGCGGGCCGCAAGGTGGAAGTGCTGAAGCGCGACACCACCGGTCCCGCGCCCGACGTCACGCGCCGCCTCGCGCAGGAACTGATCGTGCGCGACAAGGTGGACATCCTCGCGGGCACCGACTTCACGCCGAACGCGATCGCTGCGGGCGGCATCTCGACCCAGGCGAAAGTGCCGCTGTTCGTCGTCAATGCGGCCACCACCGGCATTCTCGGGAAGAACCCGTACATGGTGCGCTTCGGCTTCACCACCGCGCAGATCGCGGCGCCGCTCGCGGAGTGGGCCGTGCAGAACGGCGTCAAGAGCGTATTCACGCTCGCGAGCGACTACGGGCCGGGGATCGAGGCGAGCAAGGTCTTCAACAAAACCTTCACCGACAAGGGCGGCACGCTCGCCGGCAATATCGGCCTCCCGCTCAGCAGCCCGGATTTCTCGGCGTACGTGCAGCGCGTCGCGGATGCGAAGCCAGACGCGGTGTTCGCCTTTGCGCCGTCCGGCGAGCAGCCGATCACGCTGATGCGGACGATGCATGACGCTGGGTTGCTGGCCAAGCTGAAGCTCCTCGCGACCGGCGATCTTGTCGAGGAGAGCGTTCTCGACAAGATCGGCGAAGCGGCGCTCGGCGCGATCACGTCGTACGACTATTCGGACGCGCACGACTCGCCGACGAACAAGAAGTTCGTGGCCGGCTTCAAGGAACTCGCGCCGAAGGGCGTGCGGCCGAACTTCATGGCCGTCGCCTGCTACGACGTGTTCAACAAGATCTACGACGTCGCGGGTGCGCAGGGCGGCAAGATCGACCCGGACAAGACGATCGAGCTGCTGAAGGGCGCGAAGTGGGAGAGCCCGCGCGGGCCGGTCCTGCTGGAAGATGATCGCGACCTCAGCCAGAACGTCTATATCCGCCGCGTCGAGCGGGTGAACGGCACGCTTCAGAACATCGAGTTCAAGACATACCCGATGGTGCCAGCACCGCCGACGCTGACCTGACCGGGCCTGCGCGGTGCTCACCAGCCTCGTGAGCGTGCTGTTCGACGGCGCGGCGTACGGCGTGCTGCTCTTCCTGATGG
>DATAPS010000310.1:0-27191 GCA_036265085.1 Acetobacteraceae bacterium
GACGCCGACGGGGGGGACGCAGGCGGTGGTGACATTGCCGGTGTAAGAAGTTGCCGGCGGCACGCCGGCGACGCGATCAACTGCTAACGCGCGAGAAACTCCCGCGCGAGCGAGTCCCATTCCGCGTCGAGCGGTCCGTCCGCCGGTGTGCGCCCCGCGCGCGTGTACCAGTGGCGCGCATTCGAGAGATCGCCTTCCTTGCGGTGCAAGAACGCATGCAGCGCCGCGCCCTCGGCGTCGTCCTGCTGCATGGCGCAGCGGTGGGCACGCGCCCAGTCGCCCTTGGCGTCCCACCACAGGCCCTCAACCGCCAGCCGTACGCCCGGGGGCGGTGCATCGGCTGCGAGCGAAGATTTGAACGAGTCGTAATCCATCATCGTCATGCCGCGAGGAGGTGGCGCAGTTTGCGCACGGCGCTGTCCGGTGTCGATAGCACAGGGCGCCCGGTGGCGCGATGCACCGCGTCGGCCGCGCGGGCGAGGCTGAACTGCGCGAGCGCCACGACATCGCAGCCCGCGAGCGGCGCGGCCGCAGCAGCCGCCTTCGCGTCGTGGCCGGCGGCATCGCCCCGATCGAGCGCGTCGAGCGCACTCGCGGCGAGGCATTGGGTCAGGGCGATCCCCGGCGCCGCCGCCGCGAACTCGGGCGGCATCGACGCGAGTGTCGGCGCGAATGTCGCGAGCAGGCCGACGCGGCCATGCGGCCCGGCCCGCGCAACCGCCTCCTCGATCATCGCCTCGTTCGGCTTGAGCACGGGGAGCGGCGCGAGTGCGCGGGCGCAGGTCTCGATGCAGGGACCGAAGGCGGAGCAGGTGAACAGGATGCCGCCCGCGCCGGTCGACGCCGCGTAACGGCTCAGCGCGAGGAAGCGTTCGGTCATCTCCGGCGTCAGCCGGCCGTCGCGGGCGAGATCGCCGGAGAGCGAGTCGTCCAGCAGGTTCATCAGGACGGCGTCCGGCCATAACCGGGCGAACGCCGCCTCGATCGGTGCGATCGAGTGGCGGAGCGCGTGGATCAACGCGATTCGCACCGGCGGCGGTTCCGCTCTCATCGCGATGGGCAGCGGACCAGCGGATTCGGGAAGTCCGCGCAATCCTGGAAAACGATCTCATTGTCGGTCCGGCGGACGACCGTGAGCGTATCCGGATCGGGGCACCCGAAGTCGACCGCTTGCAGCCCCGAAGCGAGCAGCGGGTTGCTAGGCGCGACCGGGGCGTCCGGCGCGAGGCGGAACGTCGTTTTTCCGGAGTCCGTCCGCGCGGTTTCCACGACGCGCTGCTGGTAGGTGGTGTCCATCAGCGTCGACCGCAGCACGACGTCGCGGGTGAAGATCACCGTGGGCGAACCCAGGCACGCCTGCGCCGAAATATTGCTCGGTGCAGGGAACAGGCCGCCGGTCCAGGCGCCGAACAGCCAGGCGTGCGGCGGCGCCGCCTGCGCGGCCGCACGCTGCTTCGCGGCCGGCACGAGGGCGGCCGCGAAGCAGGTTGCGGCCAAGAGAAAAGCGGAACTGCGGCGCATCATCGATCCTCTGGCGTGATAGCTGGACCATACAGGGCGGACAGCCGCGGTTGAAGCGCGGCCAGTGGTACGCCGCTACGCCGGTTGCCACATGTTCTGGCGCGTCGCGGTAGCCGCTGACGTGCAGGTGTCCAAATCAGCAATCCGCGCTTGTGCGAATGCCGCGATCGCTGCGCGCTGTCGGCGCCGACATGCGCGTGCCGGGGACGGTGCGATGAGCCGCACATCCGGACGGCTGGCGTTCGTTCTGCTGCTCTTCTGCGGACCAGCGACCGCGCAACCGGCGGGCCTGGTCGAAGCCGGGACGAAACAGCCGACCAACCGGACCGCGATCGGCATGTTCATCGCGTTCGTGCTGCTAACGCTCGCCATCACCTACCGGGCGGCGAAGCGGACGCGCTCGACAAGAGACCTCTGCTCGGCGGGCGGCGGGATCACCGGGTTTCAGAACGGGGTTGCGATCGCGGGCGAATACATGTCGGCGGCGTGTCCTTTCTCGGCATCTGGGCGCTCGTCTACGGTTTCGGCTATGACGGCTTGATCTGCTCGATCGGCTTCCTCGTCGGCTGGCCGATCATCATGTTCCTCACGGCCGAGCCGCTGCGCAATCTCGGCCGCTTCACCTTCGCCGACGTACGCCAGCGTGTTTCGGCGCGGTCGGTCTCGGACCGTTCCGCGATCATGGTCTCGAAGCTGATTACGGTGGTGCTGGGGATCGTCGCGATCGGCGTGTCCGCCGCGGCGTGGCGGACACGATTTGTCATGCTCGGCTTGACGCTTCCCCAACCTCCTCCGATCATCCCCATACGCATACTGAGTGGCGTCGTCCGGGTGCAGCCGAAGCTGAGCCCGGGCGTTCTGCCGATAGAAACGCTGGGAAATGGAAACATGATCGATTCGAGCTTCCGGGGGCCACCCGCCTCTCGCCGGGTTGCGCTGAGGAGCGCGCTCGGACTCGCCGCCGTTGCTGCTTCACCCGCTCTCTGGCCGCGCATCGCCGGTGCGGCCGACAGCTATCCCGCGCTCGGCACGTATCCGGCGGGCAGTGCCGGGGATTCGGTCTTCGTCGGCATCGCGGCGCCCCGCACGGGAACCTATGCGGTGCCGGGCGAGGACGAGATCAAGGGCTGCACGCTCGCCATCGAGCATCTCAACGGGGGCGATCCGCTGATCCGCGCGATCTCGCCGAACACGACCAAGGGCGTGCTCGGCAAGGAAGTGAAATACGGGCTCGCCGACAACGAGGCGAAGCCGAACACCGCGGTGCAGGTGCAGTCGCGCTTCATCAGCGAGAGCAAGGCGGTCATGATCATGGGCTCGGTGTCGAGCGCCGTCGCCGTCGCCCTCAACAAGCTCGCCGAGCGCCAGCATGTGATCTATCTGCCGGTCATCAGCGGCTCGAACGACACGACCGGAAAGGACTGCTCGCGCTACTCGTTCCGCGAGTGCTTCTACGCCGAGACGGCGGCGAACGGGCTGGGGCCGCTGCTGATCCAGAATCTCGGCAAGAACAAGAAGGTCGCGTATCTCACGCCGGACTATACCTACGGTCACACGGTCCACGCGTCGTTCGAGCAGGTAACGAAGGCGGGCGGCTGGACGACGGTGACGAACCAGGTCTGCCCGCTCGGGGCCCCGGACTACAGCTCGTTTCTGCTGAACATCGCCAATAGCGGCGCCGACGTGTTCATCAACATCAACTTCGGCAACGACGCCGTGCAGTCGATCAAGCAGGCTCAGCAGTTCGGCATCTTGCAGAAGCAGACGCTGGTGGTCCCGTACGACACGCCGTTCCTCGCCAAAGAGGTCGGGCCGGCGATCATGAAGGGCGTGTATGCGGCGACCGATTTCTGGTGGACGCTGCAAGACCGCTTCCCGCTGGCCAAGCAGTTCGTCGACGCGTTCGAGAAGAAGTACAACTACAAGCCGGAATGGGGGGCCAACGCGGGCTACATGCAGGTCGCGATGTGGGCCGACGCGGTCGAGCGCGCGAAGACGTTCTATCCGCCGGAAGTGATCAAGGCCTACGAGGCCGGACAGAAGCTCCAGAGCACTGTCGGCGAGGTCTATTTCCGCGGCGCCGATCACCAGCTCGTGCGCCCCGTCATCATCGTGCGCGGCAAGGCGGAGGACGCGATGAAGAACGCCGACGACTACTACGATGTGCTCGAGGTGCTGCCGGGCGGCCCGCTGATGCAGGCGCCGGACGCGTTCGGCTGCAAGCTCGGCGCATCGACCTGACCCTCTGACAAGGGCGCCGAACACACAGTCCGTTGCAATGAATTGGCCGAATCTCGTCTCGCAGTTCTTCAACGGACTTGCGCTCGGCGCCCTGCTGGCGCTCATCAGCTCGGGGCTGACGATCATCTACGGCACGCTCGGCGTGCTCAATCTCGCCCACGGCGCGATGTTCATGCTCGGCGGCTACGCCGGGTACGTCGTCTGGACCGCGACGCAGTCCTTCCTGCTCGCGGTGATCGGCGGCGCGGCCTTCGTCGCAGTCGCGGGCGTCGTGCTCGAGCGCGCGGTGATCCGCCACTTCTACAGCCGGCCGCCGGAGGATCAGATCCTGCTGACATTCGGTATCGGGATCGTGCTCGTGGAGCTCGTCCGGCTGGGCTTCGGCGGCCTCTCGGTCTCGGTGCCGCCGCCGCCCTTCGCAACGGGAATCACGCAGCTCGGGTTCATGATCTACCCGACCTACCGCATCTTCGTGATGGGCATCGCGGCGGTCGCGCTGATCGCGCTCTACATCGTGCTCTACCGCACGAAGCTCGGCATGATCGTGCGCGCGGGCATCGAGGATTCCGGCATGGTCGATATGCTCGGGATCAACGTCTACGTCGTGTTCATGCTCGTGTTCGGCATCGGCGCGATGGCGGCTGGCTTCGCCGGGATCATCAACGCGCCGGTGACCGCGCCGACGCCAGATGTCGGCGACACCATCCTCGTGCAGACTTTCGTCGTCGTGGTGATCGGCGGGATCGGTTCATTCCCGGGCGCGGTGCTCGGCGGGCTGATCGCGGGGGAGATCCTGAGTATCACCTCGGCGTTCGATCCCGGATACGCGCAGGTGATGCTGTTCGTGGCGATGACGCTCGTGCTGATGCTGCGGCCGCAGGGGCTGCTCGGCGTGCGGGGACGCGCGTGAGCGGGGCTGCGCGCGTGCGCCGCTGGTTGCCGGAGACCCTCACCGCGATCGGGCTCGCGCTGGGGCCGTTCGTACTGCCGATGCTTGGCTTTGCTCCCGATACCGCGAGCCGGATCCTGATGTGGGGCCTGTTCGGGATCGGGTTTGACATCCTGTTCGGCTACACTGGGCTCCTCTCGTTCGGTCAGTCCGCCTTTTTCGGCACCGGCGGCTTCGCCGCCGCGTATCTGCTGACGCATGGCCTGACCGTCAGCGTGCTGGCCGCGATGGCCGCGGGGACGGTGGCGGCGATGGTCGCGGGCCTCGTGGTCGGCGTGATCGCGCTGCGACGCACCGGGATCTATTTCGCGATGATCACGGTCGCGATCGCGCAGGTTTTCTTCTTCGTCGAGAACTCTCCGCTGTCGGCCTGGACCGGCGGCGAGAACGGAATTCCGGGCGTCCCGTCGCCGCTGTTCGTGCTTGGCAGCTTGCGATGGCCGGTGCAGTTCGGGTGGTCGATGTTCACCTTCATCGGCATCTGCTTCTTCGTCGGGCTCGTCATCGCGCGAACCATCGTCCGCTCGCCCGTTGGCGCTATCCTGGTCGCGATCCGTGACAACCCGGTGCGCGCGCAGGCGCTCGGCCATTCCGTCGGCGCCTACAAGTTGACCGCGTTCGTCATCGCGAGCGGCTATGCCGGCGTCGCCGGGGGCCTGCTCGGCGTGCTGCAGGGCTACATGCCGCCCGACGCATTCACGTTCGATACCTCAGGCCAACTGGTCATGCAGACTGTGATCGGCGGCGCGGGCACGTTGTTCGGGCCGCTCGCCGGCGCGGCGGTGTGGCTCTACCTGCGCGATTTCCTGCAAGGGCCGATGCAACTCGGAAGCGCATGGCGGTTGGTCCTCGGCCTCGTCTTCGTGCTGCTCGTCTGTTTCCTGCGGCGCGGGCTGATCGGCGGAATTGCGGACCTCATCGCACTGGCGCGCAGAAAGCGCCACGTCGAAGCGCCAGAGGAGAGCGCGCCGGTCGATTTCGGCAGCCCGACCCTCGCCAGCGTGGGGCCGGCGGCCCGACGCCGCACCGCCGGGAGTCACGACGGCCCGATCCTGGAAACGCGCGACCTGACGCGCCGCTACGGCGGCCTCGTCGCGAACCGCGACATCGACTTCACAGTGTGCGAAGGCGAGCTGCGCGGCGTAATCGGCCCGAACGGTGCGGGCAAGACCACCTTCTTCAAGATGCTGACCTGCGAAGTGCACCCGTCCTCCGGGCGGATCTTCTTCCACGGCCAGGACATCACCGGCTACGACGTCTCGCGCGTCTGCCAGCTCGGCCTGACCAAGAGCTATCAGATCAATCAGCTCTTCGCCCGGCTGACGGTGCGGCAGAACATCGAGATCGCGGTGCTCGCGGAACGGCGCGGCCGCTTCCGGCTCGACCTGTTCCGTGCGCTCCACAGCGTCCCCGGCCTCGCGGTCCAGGTGCAGCAGACGCTCGCACTGATCGGCCTCAGCGCCCGCGCCGATGTGCCTGTCTCCGATCTTGCCTACGGCGAGAAGCGCCGCCTGGAGATCGGCCTCGCGCTCGCCACCTCGCCCACGCTGCTGCTGCTGGATGAGCCGCTGGCCGGCATGAGCCCGCGCGAGCGCGCGGAGACCGTGCATCTGCTGCGCACCATCAGGCACGGGCGGACGCTCATCGTCGTCGAGCACGACATGGACGCGCTGTTCGAGCTCGCCGAGCGCGTGACCGTGCTGCACGAGGGCCGGATCCTGGCGGAGGGCACACCCGCCGAGATCCAGCGCAGCGCCATGGTGCAGGAAGCCTATCTCGGCGGGGTCGCCGCGGCATGATACCGATGAGTCCCTGCGCTCATCGGTATGCGCGCGGGCTTGGCGGGGCGGCCGCGCGCGAAACCAAGGCTCATACCGATGAGCCGGGAGGCTCGTCGGTATGAGCCTGCTCGTGGCCGAGGGGCTGAACAGCTATTACGGCGACAGTCACATTCTCTTCGACGTGACCCTGCGCGTGGAGCGCAACGAGGTCGTGGCGCTGCTCGGCCGCAACGGCGCGGGCAAGAGCACCACGCTGAAAACCCTGATGGGCGTCGTGCCGCCGCGCGCCGGCAGCATCCGGCTCGACGGGACGGCGACCGAGCATCTTCCGCCGCATCGCATCGCGGCCCTCGGGATGCAGCTCGTGCCGGAGGACCGGCGCGTGTTCGGCAGCCTCAACGTCGAGGAAAACCTCGTCCTCGCGGCGATGACCGCGAAGGGCGCCTGGCCGATCGGCCGGATCTGGGAGATGTTCCCGCGCCTGGAGGAGCGCCGCCGCAGCCGCGGCACCGACCTCTCCGGCGGCGAGCAGCAGATGCTGGCGATCGCGCGGGCGCTGGTGCGGGATCCGAAGATCATCCTGCTCGACGAGCCGTTCGAGGGGCTGGCCCCGGTGATCGTCCACGACCTCTTGCGCGTCTGCCGCAGCTTGGCCGATGCCGGCCAGACCATTATCGTCGTGGAGCAGAACATCACGGCGGCGCTGGCGCTCGCCCACCGCGCCTACATCATCAACAACGGCCACATCGTCGAGGAGCGCACGACGGAGGCGCTGCGCGCGGAGCCGGAGGTGCTGCATCGGTATTTGGGGGTGTAGGTAGGGAGTAGGGGCGTCGCGAACGGCGTAGAGGGGCACACTTTGGCCGTGGTCTGCGCCCAGCCGAAGGCGCGAAGGGCGCGATACTCAACGTGCTGCTCGGAGCGCTCCGCCTGTTCGAATTCGCTTACAATCGGATATCGGATGCAATGCCGGAATCTCTTGCCGAGCTCGGGGATGCTTCTGCGACGGCAGGCGACAAGGGAGGCGAGCGATGGCCGACGCGACAGCCGTCTTGGGAACTTGGAAGATGGTGTCCTGGACGCGAGAGATCGTCGCGACGGGGGAGAGATCGGACGCCATGGGGCCAGACCCGGTCGGTTACATCGCCTACCACGCCGATGGCCGCATGACGGCCCTGGTATTCAGGAAGGATCGTCCGTCCCGCTCGGGCGCCGTGCTGACGGACCAGGAGAAAGTGGAACTGTTCGACACCATGGTCGCCTACTCCGCGACCTATACGGTCGAACACGACCGGGTCATCCATCACGTCGATGCAGCCTGGAATCCCACATGGATCGGCAGCGACCTTGTCCGTCCGTTCCGGCTTGACGGGGATATGCTGACGATCAGCGGCGCGCCGTCCAAGGACCACATCACGGGCCAGGACGTCATCTACCGCATCGTGTTCGAGAGGGTCGGGCGTTCGGACTGAGATACCATGCCCTTCCGTTTCCCCGCGGGCTGTATGCATTTGGCCGGAGGAAAAGGATGCTCGATGATTGAATCGCTGGACGCGATGCTAACTCGAGGACCACGTCAGCCTGTTGCATAGCTGGACAACCACGGGGTCGACGAAAGCTGCCGATGGCACCAAAGCGCAAGCTGCTCCAGACTGCCCCACCCCAAGGCGACAAAGCCGTCGCGGCGATTTGCGCCGTCGTCCGCCGCATCCCCAAGGGCTGGGTTGCCACCTATGGCCAGGTCGCCGCGATGGCCGGCCTGCCGAGGCGCGCCCGCCTTGTCGGCCACGTACTCCAGCGCCTCGACCCGGCAACCAATATTCCCTGGCATCGTGTCGTCAACGCCAAGGGCGAGGTATCCTACACCCTATCCCGCAACGGCAGCGACGCCTTCCAGCGGCGCTTGCTGGAAAGGGAGGGCGTCGAGTTCGACGACAGGAACCGCTTCAACTTGGAGCGATTCCGCTGGCTCGATTAGCTAGCGTAGGCACTTTCCGCATCGGTTCGGACGCGTCAAGATTTCTGAGCTGCGTAGAAATGGATTCCCTACCGTTGAGCTGAAGAGGTCTCCGGATTCCGCAAATTGCGCGTCTGGCACGAGGCCGCGCAGAAGTCGCATAATTGCGCATTATGGAAGCTCTCCAGCAATAAAGTCTAAGCCCTCTTGTGCGTGCCCGGTGCAGGTGCCGTGCGCGTGCCATTCGTGGTCGATCATCCCCGGGCTCGGGAACAACCCGACATATTCCGCCCGCACATCCGCCGGCAGCGCCTCGTTCGAGCAATCATAGGGATACCCGTTCAGCGATTCCGGCCACAACCCATGCAGCCGGAAGCCGAGATCCTGCGAACACTCCTCCGGGTCGCGATGACCGGCGCAGAAGCCGGGTACCCAGGTCAGCGAGAGCACATAGAAATCGAACTGGCCCGGTGGTTGCGGCCCGAGATCGTTCGAGTCCCGGGCCAGCGCCCCGCACACCGGCCAGCAGACGGCAAGCAGAGCGGCCACGACGACAACGAGACGGAACCGCATGGTCCTTTCTCCCGCCGCAAGCGGTCCGGCGCGGGTGCGCTCACAGCAAATCTGACTGGCGCGGACGCGTACTTTCCGGTCGGGAACCATCCGGCGCCGCGTCCCCCTCCCCCAGCCCCTCCCGCGAGGGGAGGGGAGTCCACTCCGATTCCCCTCCCCTTGCGGGAGGGGCCGGGGGGAGGGGGTCAACGCGGGCCCGGAGCAGGGGAGGGGATCACCGCACCTCGCGCTCCGAAATGAGCCGGAGCACGCCCTCCAGATTGGCCATGACGTCATCGTTCAGCACGCGCAGGACATCCACGCCGAGCGCATGCAATGCGGCGTCCCGCGCCGCATCCCGTGCGGGATCGTCATGGGTGCCTCCATCCACCTCGATCGCGAGCCGCAGCGACGGGCAGTAGAAATCGAGAATGAACCGATCGAACGGCACCTGCCGGCGCCACTTGCGTCCGCTGCATTGCCGCATCCTCAGCGCCGACCAAAGCCGCCACTCGGCCCGCGTCGGCGCACGCCGCATCTCGCGGGCGAAGGAGAGCAGGCGGGACGACATCCCCCTCCCGTAACCCTCCGGCGAGGCGAGGGGAATCAGGGAAGCCCGCATTCCGCGCCCCGACTCCCCTCCCCTTTCGGGAGGGGCCGGGGGAGGGGGCCGTGCCGCGGAACAACCGGAGCGGCAGCGCCCTCGACACACCTGAAAGACCGGCCGATCGGGAAAAATTCGTGAAACGGCGAACCAACGAAGAATTCCTTCGCCCAAATGGTTCCCGGTATGTTCTGCTCCGCCTGTGCATCGCGCCGCCACACAGGCCCTGTCCGCCGCTCCTCCTTCCCCCGCCGCCGCGCGGACCAGCGGGAGCAGTGCGCCCGAGGCGAGTCCGCCGCTCACCGGCATTGCCGGCTTCCTCTTCCTGCTCGATCAACTCTTGTGCGCCTTGATGGGCCGCGCGTTCGCGGCCGCGCTGACGGAGCGCATCGCCGCCGCCTTGCAAGCCGTGAGGCTCGCCGCCGAAGCCCGCGCCCAAGCCGTCGCGATCGCTGCCGCCCCGCTCGGGGCCGTCCCGGATGGCGAGCGCGAGCGGCCGGCC
This sequence comes from Acetobacteraceae bacterium, assembly GCA_036265085.1. Taxonomy (GTDB): domain Bacteria; phylum Pseudomonadota; class Alphaproteobacteria; order Acetobacterales; family Acetobacteraceae; genus DATAPS01. The sequence continues at coordinate 10,108 of DATAPS010000310.1, forward strand.
GCCGCTGCCGCGCCCGAGAATTCCGAGGGCGAGACCGCCACCACAGTCGTGTCCGGCAAGCGCCGGGACCACCGCGCGGCAATGAAGCCCGCACCCCTCGTCTCCCGCCGGGCCGAGCCCGGAGCCGCATGCCGGCGCGACCGCCGCGACCGACGCTCCCCGGGCCGAAACACCGGGAGCCGGCTGCGAAAGCCGCCGCGCGACGCCCCGTTCGCCATCCCGGCGACTCCGCCGCCCCGATTTTTCCTGACGGCCGAGCTGCCGTCGCGGTCGCACGCGCATGTCGTTGCGACATAGCAACTATAGGCTCACCGCCTCGCGAGCGGCCGGCGGCGTCGCGCCATCCAGCCCCTCCCTTGCCGCGGTTCCCCCCAGGGACCAAGTCGTCTAAGCGACTGCCATGGATGCGACCACACTCGGCCTCGGCGCGAGCTTCAGCGATCTCGCGACCCGCGACGGCCTGATCAAGCTCGACCGCCTGTTGCTCGACCGCCTCCCGCCCGATCTCGCGGAGCGGCTCCTTGCTGCTCGCGCCGCGCCCGACACGCTCGACGCCAAGGCGGAGGGCGAGCTCGTCGTCGCCCTCGGCCCGGCCGTGGAGGCGTTCGTCGCCGACCTGTTCGGCATCGCCGACGAGGTGGCCGACATCGCCGCGCGGACGCGCATGCTCGACCCGATCCATGCCTGCAAGCGCCTGTTCGTGCAGCGGCAGGCGGTGAAGAAATATCCCGATCCGACCACCTTCGACGGTGCCGCGCTCCGGCGGGCGCTGGAAGCCCGGATGGGCGAGCCGCTCACCGAGCGCGGCTTCGCCCTCAGCGTCGAGCGCTGGGAGGAGACCGCCGACGCCGAAGCGCTCGATCTCGCCATGCGCTACGCCGCCTGGGCGACGCTCACCGAAGCGGGCCACGCCGCACATCGCGGCGACACGCTGTTCCGCGTCCCGCACAAGCTCGATTTCCAGCACTTGGTGCCGGTGGAGACGATCGAGCGGGACGGCGTGACCATGCTGCGCCTGCCCGAACACGACTGGCGCGAGCGCGATGGCTTCGCGCTCACCGACTGGGGCATGACCGAGCAGCAGGCGCTCGACCAGATGAACTACTGCATCTGGTGCCACACGCAGGGTAAGGACTCCTGCAGCAAGGGCCTGAAGGACCGCAAGACCGGCGCGTTCCAGAAATCGCCGTTCGGCGTGACCCTCGCGGGCTGTCCGCTCGACGAGAAGATCAGCGAGATGCACACGCTGCGCGCCCAGGGCTGCCTGCTCGGCGCGTTCGCGACGATCGCGATCGACAACCCGATGATGGCGGCGACCGGCCACCGCATCTGCAATGACTGCATGAAGGCCTGCATCTACCAGAAGCAGGAGCCGGTCGACATTCCGCAGGCGGAAACGTCGGTGCTGAAGGACGTGCTCGCGCTCCCCTGGGGGTTCGAGATCTACGCGCTGCTGACGCGCTGGAACCCGCTCGACATCCGCCGCCCATTGCCCAAACCCGATAGCGGCGCGAAGGTGCTGATCGTCGGCCTCGGCCCGTCCGGGTTTACGCTCGCGCATCATCTCATGAACGACGGGCACACCGTCGTCGCGATCGACGGCTTGAAGATCGAGCCGCTCGACTTCGATCCCACGCAGCCCACTCGCGACGCCGAGACGCTGTTCGAGAACCTCGACGACCGCGTGATGGCGGGGTTCGGCGGCGTCGCCGAGTACGGCATCACGGTGCGCTGGAACAAGAACTACCTGAAGCTCGTGCGACTGTTGCTGGAGCGTCGCGACGCCTTCGCGATGTTCGGCGGCGTGCGCTTCGGCGGCGGCGCGACGCTCTCCGTCGACGACGCCTGGGCGATGGGCTTCGATCACGTGGCACTCTGCATGGGCGCCGGGCGGCCGACGGTGATCGACATGCCGAACGGCCTCGCCCGCGGCGTGCGGCAGGCGTCCGACTTCCTGATGGCCTTGCAACTCACCGGCGCTGCGAAGCTCTCGTCCATCGCGAACCTTCAAGTCCGGCTGCCGGTCGTTGTGATCGGCGGCGGCCTCACCGCGATCGACACCGCGACCGAAAGTCTCGCCTACTACGTGCGCCAAGTGGAAAAATTCGCGCTCCGGTTCCGCACGCTTGCCGCTGAACGCGGCGAGGAGGCCGTGCGGCGCGGCTGGACGGAGGAAGAGCGGGAGGTCGCCGACACGTTCCTCGCCCACGCCGACGCGATCCGCGCGGAGCGGGATGCGGCGCGCGCGGAGGGACGCAAGCCGCGCCTGACCGAGCTGCTCGACAGCTGGGGCGGGGCGACCGTCGCCTACCGCCGCCGCCTCATCGACGCGCCGAGCTACACCCTGAACCACGAGGAAGTGGCGAAGGCGATGGAGGAGGGCGTGCGCTTCGCGGAAGGCCTCTCGCCCGTCGCGGTCGAAGTCGACCGGTTCGGCCACGCTGCCGGGCTGCGATGCAAGACCTCGCACGGGCCGGAGGTCGTGTTGCCGGCGGGCGCCGTGATCGTCGCCGCGGGCACCCAGCCGAACACGGTGCTCGCGCGCGAGGACGGGCGGTTCCTGCTCGACGGCCAGTATTTCCAGGCGATCGACCCCGAAGGCCATCCGGTCGAGCCGCAGCGCGCGCTGAGCAAGCCGGATCGGACGGACGTGCTGATGCACCGCACGGAAGATGGTCATTTCGTCAGCTATTTCGGCGATCTGCACCCGAGCTTCTTCGGCAACGTCGTGAAAGCGATGGGCAGCGCCAAGCGCGGCTACCCGATCGTCAGCGCGGCGCTCGCGTCACGTCCGGCGAGCGCGATCGCCGGCGCGGCGCTGATCGACCGCTGCCGCGAGGAGCTGACCGCAACGGTGCACGCCGTTCACCGTCTGACGCCCACGATCGTGGAAGTCGTCGTGCGTGCGCCCGCCGCCGCACGGGCGTTCCGGCCCGGGCAGTTCTTCCGCCTGCAGAACTACGAGATGCACGCCCCCCGCGTCGCGGGTCCGGGCGGCGACACGCTGCTCGCGATGGAGGGACTGGCGATGACCGGCGCCTGGACCGATCCATCTCGCGGCCTCGTCTCGACGATCGTGCTCGAAATGGGTGGCAGCTCCGATCTTTGCGCGATGCTGCGGCCAGGCGAGCCGGTGGTGCTGATGGGGCCGACGGGAACAGCGACCGAAATCCACGCCGGCACCACCGCCGCGTTGGTTGGCGGCGGCCTGGGCAATGCGGTGTTGTTCAGCATCGGGGCTGCGCACCGGGCGGCCGGATCGAAGGTGATCTATTTCGCCGGCTACAAGGCGATGCGCGACCGCTACAAGGTCGAGGAGATCGAGCGCGCCGCCGACGTCATCGTCTGGTGCTGCGACGAAGCGCCCGGCTTCGTGCCGGGCCGTCCGCAGGACCGTTCGTTCGTCGGCAACATTGTGCAGGGAATGGCAGCCTATGGCGCGGGCAAGCTCGGCCCGACCGAGCTGCCGCTGAGCGACGCCGCGCACATGATCGTCATCGGCTCCGACGGGATGATGCAGGCGGTCGGCATCGCGCGGCACGGCGTGCTTGCGCCCTATCTGCGGCCCGGCCACACCGCGATCGGCTCGATCAATTCGCCCATGCAATGCATGATGAAGGAGGTCTGCGCGCAATGCCTCCAGCCGCAAATCGACCCGGCGACCGGCGTCCGCAGCATCGTGTTCTCCTGCTTCAATCAGGACCAGGCGCTCGACCGCGTCGACTTCCCCGCCCTCAACGAGCGCCTGCGCCAGAACTCGTTGCAGGAAAAGCTCACCGCCCAATGGATCGACCGAGCGCTGCATGCCCTCGCAGCCCGCCCCGCCGTCGCCGCGGAATAGGAGATCGCTTGGGCGGAGCGCTTGGGCGGAGCCGGAACACCCCGCCCGCGGAATGCGTGCCTGAGTTGCTGTCTACTGCTTGACCATCTGGCCGCGGATCTCGCCGGCCGGATTGGCGGCGGTATGAACGTTCGCGTAGTACTTCCCGGCCTCGAAATCCTGCATCTGGGTGTCCGTGAGGGTTGCGGTGCCGTGCACCGGGCTCGATGTCGCATTCTGCCAGGGGATCACCACAGGCGCATTGACGCCGACCGCCGCCGGACCATGGAAATGCGCCATCGTGGCGGGACCGGACAGACCGGAATAGGTCGCGTCCCACGTCAGGACCTTCGTGGTCGTGTCGAGCGTGGCCGTTACGTGGCCACCGCCGTTCGTCGTCTTGGGCGGGACCTCGGACTTGCCATCCATCGTCGTCGTAAAGGTTTCGGTGGCGGCGAGAGCGGCGCCGGCGGAAAGAGCGAGCGCGGCGAAGGCGGCGAGAGCGATGCGCGACATGGCGTGATCCTCCTGATGCGATTTGGCCCCAAGGCGGGCCGCTGCAGCGTAACGGCCGCGGCTATATCTGACTACGGTACCGCGATGAACAGTCTCCCGATCGGCCCCGAAGTGGACACGACGCCGCGTCCGCTGCCCGCACGGATGCGGATCAATGGAACGCACGCGACGCTCGAACCGTTGCATCGCCGGCACGCCGAGGAGCTCTGGCGGGCGGCGCAAGGGGCCGACGAAAGCTGGACCTATCTCGGCTACGGCCCGTTCGCGACGGCTGACGCCATGGCGCGGTTCGTCGCGGATTCCGCGTCCACGCACGACCCGATGGTGTGGGCGGTCCGGCCGGTCGCGACGGGTGTCGTCTCGGGTTGGCTCTCGCTCATGGACATCCAGCCGAAGAACGCCGCGATCGAGCTCGGCAACATCTGGTTCGCGCCGTCGATGCAGCGAACCCGGGCCGCGACCGAGGCGATGGTCCTGCTGCTGCGCCTCGCCGCCGACGATCTCGGCTATCGCCGGCTCGTGTGGAAGTGCAACGCGCTCAACACGCCATCGCGCCGTGCAGCCGAGCGCCTCGGCTTCACCTACGAAGGGCTGCACCGAGCGCATCTCGTCGTGAAGGGGCGGCTCCGTGAGACTGCCTGGTACAGCATCGTCGCCGACGAGTGGCCCCGCTGCCGCGACGCATTCCTCGGCTGGCTCGACCCGACCAACTTCGCGCCGGACGGGACGGCGAAGCGGGGATTGGCGGAGATCCGCGCCGCGTCAGACGCCGAGCCGCGCGCGTCGTAGCGCCTCGTCTGCCATCAGCGCCGCCATCGCCCCCTCCCACACGATCCGCCCCATCTCGATCACCGCCGCCCGGTCCGCGACCCGCGCCGCGAAATACAGGTTCTGCTCGGCGAGCAGCACGGCGACGCCCTCCTGCTTCAGCGCCAGGATCGCCCGCGCCATCTGCTCCACGATCACCGGCGCCAGGCCCTCGCTCGGTTCGTCGAGCAGCACGCAACTGGGATTGCCCATCAGCGTGCGCGCGATCGTCAGCATCTGCTGCTCTCCTCCGCTCATCCGCCCGCCAAGCCGGTCGCGCAACGCGCCGAGGTTCGGGAAGAGGGCGAACAGCCGCGCCGGCGTCCAGGCGGCTCGTCCATCCCGCGCAGGTTGCCGGCCGACCTCCAGGTTCTGCAGAACCGTGAGTTCGGTGAAGATCCGGCGCTCCTCCGGCACGTAGCCCAAGCCGAGGCGGGCCACGCGATAAGGTGCGGCGCCCGTGACATCGGCCCCGCGAAAGACCACGCGCCCACGTTCCGGCCGCAGCAGCCCGATCAGCGACTTCATGGTGGTGCTCTTCCCGGCGCCGTTCCGCCCGGCCAGCACCAGCACCTCTCCAGCGTCCAGCGCGAAGCTCACGCCCTGGATGATGTGCGCCCGACCGTAGTAGCTGTGCAGGTCCTCGACGATCAGCACAGCTCGCCGCCTCCGCCGAGGTAGACCTCCCGGACCCGCGGATCCGCCCGGATCGTCGCCGGGTCGCCACCGGCAATCAGCGCTCCGCGATCGAGCACCAGGATTCGGTCGGCGACACCGAACACGACGTCCATGTCGTGCTCGGTGAACACCACCGCGATCCCGCGCGCCCGCGCCAGCTCCCGAGTGAGCGCCATCAGCGCCGCTCGCTCACCCGGCGACATCCCCGCCGTCGGCTCGTCCATCAGCAGCAGGCGCGGCGCATTGGCGAGCGCCATCGCCAATTCCAGCCGCTTGAGATCGCCGTAAGCGAGGACGCCCGCCGCACGCGAAGCTTGTGCTCGCATCCCGACCTGCGCGACCAAGCTATCCGCCGCGCCCGCACTCCGTCCCGCAACCGCGCGGCTGAATTCCCACAAGCGGCCATCGCGCGAGAGCAGCGCCACCTGTATGTTCTCGCGCACCGTCATGCTCGCGAAGGTCGCGGTGACCTGAAACGTACGCCCCACGCCGAGCCGCCACACCGAACGCGGCGAACGGCCGGTGATGTCGTGGCCCGCGAGCAGCACGCGCCCCGCATCCGGCCGGAGCTGCCCGTTCAGCATGTTGAAGCAGGTCGACTTGCCCGCGCCGTTCGGACCGATCAGCGCCAGCATCTCGGCCGCAGCGACCGTGAACGACACATCATTGACGGCGACGACGCCGCCGAAGCTCCGCCGCAGCCCTTCGACTTCCAACAGCGGGCCGGTCACGTCCGCCACGCGCGCTGCACCGCGCCCGCAATCCCCTGCGGAAAGGCCAGCACGAGGGCGATGATCGCCGCACCGAGCGCGAACCTCCAAAGATCCGTCGCCAGCAAGAGCACGTCGAACAGCCCGGTATAGGCCACGGCTCCCACGATCGGCCCCGTGATCGTCTGCACGCCGCCGAGCAGCACCATCAGCAGCGCATCGACGGATCGCGAGATGGAAACGTAAGTCGGGAACACGCTCCCCTTCGAATACGCCGCCAACCCGCCCGCCAGGCCCGCGGCTGCGCCCGCGATCGCGAACGCGGCCAGTCGGACACGCGCACCGTCGATGCCGATCGCCTCCGCCCGCAACGGCGAATCCCGCGTCGCCCGCAGCGCATATCCGAACGGCGCGAAGATCGCGTGCCGCAGCAACAGCGCGCCGCCGATGCCGAGCGCCAGCGTGAGCCAGTAGAATATGCGCGGATCGCTCGCCCAGGCATCCGGCCAGACGCCGAGCACGCCGTTGTCGCCGCCGGTGAGCTCACTCGACTGGAACGCGACCGCCCACACGATCTGCGCGAAGGCGAGCGTCAGCATCGCGAGATAGACGCCGGACAACCGCACCACAAAGGCGCCGAAGATCAACGCCACCGCGCCCGCAACGAACGGTGCCGCAACGAGCCCCGCAGCCATCGGGAGCAGCAGGTCCTTCGCAAGCAGGGCCGCACCATACGCGCCAAGCCCGAACCAGGCGGCGTGGCCGAAGCTCGCCATCCCGCCCGGCCCCATGATGAAATGCAGAGACGCCGCGAACAGGATAGCGATCGCCATCTCCGTCAGGACCGAGAGCAGAAATGGCCCGACGAAGAACGGCGCCGCGATCGCCACGACGAACGCGAGCGCTGCGCCGATCCGTAGCGCCCGCGGCGCGCGGGATACGAGCGGCGGTGCGATGCTCTCGCCCCGTCCGACGCGCGCACGTCCGAGCAATCCGTTCGGCCTCATGATCAGCACCGCGGCCATGACGGTAAAGACCATCACCTGCGTGAACCGGGGCAGCAGCAACACGCCGAATGCCTGCGACAGCGCGATCAGCAGGCTCGCCAGAAACGCGCCCGGCAGGCTGCCCATGCCGCCGACCACTACGACGACGAAGGCATCTGTGATGATCGTAAGATCCATCTGCAGGTTCGCTGAAGCATCGGGCAACGTGAGCGCCCCGCCGAGACCCGCGAGACCAGCGCCCAGCGCAAACACGGAGGTGAACAGCACGCGCTCGTCGACGCCGAGCGCCCCGACCATGTCGCGATCCTCGGTGGCCGCACGCACCAGCGTGCCCCAGCGGGTGCGCCGGAACAGCAGCCACAGCGCGCCGAGGACCATCGGGCCGACCACGATCAGCACGAGATCGTAACTCGGGAACCGCTCCCCGAGCACGGTCACGAATCCGCGCAGCCAGGGCGGTCGGGGGAGGGAGTGATCGTCCGGCCCCCAGATCCGCAGCACCACGTCCTGCGTGATCAGGACCACGCCGAACGTCGCGAGAAGCTGCAGCAATTCCGGTGCGCGATAGATCCGCCGCAGCAGCGACATCTCCAGAAGTGCGCCGATCGCGGCGACGGCGAGGGCGACCAGGACGAGGCCGAGCATGAAGAACGCGGGCGTGCGCGGGAGCTGGGCGAAGATGCTCCAGCCGATATACGCGCCGAGCATGTAGAGGCTGCCGTGCGCGAAGTTCACAACGCGGGTCACGCCGAAAATCACGGTCAGTCCGGCGGAGACGAGGAACAGCGACGATGCGCTCGCCAAACCCGTGAGGAACTGGACGGCGAGGAAATCCAATGTCGTCAGCTGGCCGCGAGCACCATCGCCGCACCTTTTTCCGCGATCATGATCGGCGCCGCGTTGGTGTTGCCGTTGATGTGCGTCGGCATGATCGAAGCGTCGATGACCCGGAGCCCTTCGGCCGCAGCCGCCGGATCCCCGTTCCGCATCACGCGACCACCGTTCGCAGCCGATCGAGGCGGAATGCATCGAGCGCGATCTCGCTGTTGCCATCGACCACACGCTGGGCGATCGCTTCGCCGAGTGCCGCGGAATGCTTGAACGCGTGACCCGAGCACGCCGAGACCGCGAGCACGCGCGTCATTCCTGGCGCGTTATCGACGACGAAGCCGGAATCCGGCGTCACCGTATAGAGACATGCTTTCGCCCTCAGCACCCGCGACGACAGACCGGGGAACCGGCCGCGTAAATGCGTCTCGAACATTGCATCGCTCTCCACGCGCTCGACCGAACGCGAAACGGACTCGGGATCGGTGTCGTGACCGTAGTTCTCTGTCGCGACTTTGACGCCGCCGTCCGCTTCGGATGCGGGAAAGCCGTAGAGATAATCCGCGGGCCCGGAGCCGTGCATCCAGATGAACACCGGCATCCGTCCCGCCGCGAACGCGTCCGGCTCCGATGGCGCGAACCAATGCAGCACCTGCCGATAGACGCGGGCAATCTCCGAGACGGGACCGCCGAGCAGCTTGCCGATCCACGGCCCTGCCGCCACCACGCACCGTGCGGCCCGCAACGTCGCCCGCGACGTTCGTACCCTGACGCCGCCATCGTCCTCGGTGATCCCGAGCGCGGTCTCATCCGTCCTGATCTCGGCGCCGAGCACCCGCGCCGCATCGAGCTGCACGCGGACGCAGGCCTCCGGGAACAACATGCCGGCCTCGGGCTCGAAATACCCGATCTCGTCGCCCCGCAGCCGGAACTGCGGAAAGCGCGCCATCAGCGCATCCGGCGACAGCAACTCGTGCGCGATGCCGTCCCGCTCCGCCAGCGCGATCGTGCGCGCCACGAACGCGGTTTTTCCATGATGGACAGCGTCGGTCCCAGAAGAGCCGATGATCAGTCCCCCGGTCGTCTGCATCAGCCGCACGCCCGACTGCCGCTCCAGCTCACGCCAGATCGCGTGGGAGCGGCGCACCAGCGGCAGGTAGATCTCGCCTTCGCCCACCGACAGCCGCGTGATCCGTGTCTCGCCGTGCGATGACCCCAGGTCGTGCGGAGGCGCATAGCGATCGATGCCGATCACACGGACGCCGCGCCGCGCGAACTGGTACAGCGTCGCAGCGCCGATCGCGCCGAGACCGATGACGACGACGTCCGAGGGCATGGCCGAGCATAGCCCGCGCATTCGGATGCGCAACCGATTGACATGGCGATGCCGGGCGACCCTAACGGCTTGACATACCGCCGCCGTGGCGGCGCAAAACGGTCGCCGATGCCGGACTTCTTCATCGGCGCACATGCCTCGATTTCCGGCTATCAGCTCCTTACGCGCGATGCCGCTCGTTACCGGACGTGATTCCCGAGACCATCGTTAGTCGCGCCGGCGTCAGTCACGCCGGCCGCAGCTTCCGCACCTCATCGTCCGGCGGCATCACGATCGCGCCGTCCACATAGCGCCAGTCGACCATGGTCCCGCGTCCGTTCTTCAGCGCGGTCCGCCCGACATACGTCCCGAGCGTCGACTGGTGATCGATCGCGCGCCACAGCACCGACCCGAACGGCGTGTCGAATGTCGCGCGGCCGAACCCGTTCGCCATCTGCTCGCTGTCGACCGACCCGGTCTTCGCAATCCCCGCGACGATCGACGCGATCAGCGCGTAGCCCACCACCGATCCCATCGCCGGCGTCTCGTTGAACTTCGCGCGATACGCCTGGATGAACGCCGTGTTCGCCGGATCGGTGACGCTGTCCACGGGATAGCCGGTCACGTACCAGCCCTCCGGCGTCTCGTCGCCGAGCGGGTTGAGATACTCCGGCTCTCCGGTCAGCACCGACACCACCGACCGCCCCTCGAACAGGCCGCGCGTGTTGCCCTGCCGGACGAAGTTCGTCAGGTCCGGTCCGAACGTCACGTTGAAGATCGCGTCGGGCTTGGCCTCCGCGAGTGCCGCCACCGTGGCCCCCGCGTCGATCTTGCCGAGCGTGGGCGTCTGGTCGCCGACGAACGTCACGTCCGGCCGCTTTGCCGACAGTAGCTGCTTGAACCACTTCACCGCCGACGTGCCGTATTCGTAGTTCGGCGCGACCGTCACCCAGCGCTTCGCCGGCAGCTTTGCCGCGTCCGCGATCAGCATCGCGGCTTGCATGTAGGTCGAGGGCCGCAACCGATAAGTGTAGCGGTTGCCCGCGCTCCAGACGAGCGCATCCGTCAGCGGCTCGCCGCCGACATAGAGCTTTTTGTTCTGCTTGGCATAGTCGCCGAGCGCCAGGCCGATGTTCGAGAGATAGGCGCCCGCGAGCAGATCTACCTTCTGCTCATTCACCAGCTCGCCCGCGAAACGGATCGCGTTTTGCGGTTGCCCCGCATCATCGCGGCTGATCACCTCGAGCTTGCGCGCGAGCACGCCTCCCCTGGCGTTCACGTGCTCGACCGCGAGCTGCCAGCCGCTGCGGTAGGGCAGGGTGAATGCGGGTACCGCCGTGTACGAATTGATCTCGCCGATGCGGATCGGCACGTCGCCCTGCGCATGCAGACGCGCGGGCGCTGCGAGCAATGCGGCGCTCCCCGCCAGTACCGTGCGGCGTGAGAGCGTCATCCCGGCATCCCCCTCGTTGCAGCCGCGCCGGAAGAAGTCAGCGCAGCCCGTCCGTTGACGTGGCGGCCGGCAAACGAGTTCTCGACCACGGCGAGTGCCGCCGCCCTGCGCGTCGGCGGCCCCATCTCCGGGCCACTCTCGCGAACGGTCTCCTCGATGACGGTGAGCAATTTGCGGATCATCTCGGCGTCGGGTGCTGCCAAAGCTGCTGCCACTGCGGCCTGAGCGGCGCCGCACAGCGCGATATGCCCGCGCAGCGCGAGAGCGGTACCGTCGATCAGGTCAACGACCACCAGACCATCCGCCACAAGCGGCCCCGCGTCCAGTGCCGCCGCGATCTCGCTTGACGTGAGCGTGCCGGCATCCCAGGTGGCGACGCACGCGCCGAGATCGCTGTCAGGGTCGATGTCCCAGGCCAGCACCGGCGCAGCGAGGTCGGCCACCATGCCGACAGGCAGGCGCTCGCCCGGCGTCAGCTGCGATCGATCCGTGGCTGGGCCGCCCGCAGGCCCCGAAAAGAATCTGGTGCTCCGACGGGCGATCGTGGCACCGTGGCACGTGCATAATTCGAGGGGGTTACGGCAGTGGCAAAGGGGCAGAAAAGATCCGGCCGAGAGCCCAAGAAGCCGAAGAAGACGGCGGCCGAGCGGCTGAAGTCCAGCCAGTCGCCCGCCAATCTTCAAGCCGCCCGCATGGCCGACAAGGAGTCGCCGAAGAAATAGCGCTCGCGTGGGCTCAACCCGTCCGCGCCGCCTGGTGCGACATCGGCTCAGTAACCCATGTCGCCCATGCCTCCGGGGGCCGCTTCGCCGGCCGGCTTGTCCTTGTGCTCCGCCACCATCGCCTCGGTGGTGATCATCAGCGCCGCCACCGAGGCGGCGTGCTGCAACGCTGACCGCACGACCTTCGTCGGGTCGATGATCCCGGCCTTCACCATGTCCTTGTATTCGCCGGCCTGCGCGTCGAAACCCCAATCGTAGTCCGCACGCTCCAGCACCTTGCCCGAAATCACCGCGCCGTCCTCGCCGGCATTCTCCGCGATCTGGCGCAGCGGCGTCAGCGCCGCCTTGCGCACGATCTCGATGCCCACGCGCTGATCGTCGTTCTCCGCGTTCAGCGAGGCCAGGATGAGCGATGCGCGCGCGAGCGCGACGCCGCCGCCCGGCACGATGCCTTCCTCGACCGCCGCGCGCGTCGCGTGCAGACCGTCATCAACGCGGTCCTTGCGCTCCTTCACCTCGGTCTCGCTCGACCCGCCGACGCGTATGATCGCCACCCCGCCCGCCAGCTTCGCCAGCCGCTCCTGCAGCTTCTCGCGGTCGTAGTCGGACGTCGTCTCCTCGATCTGTGCGCGGATCTGCGCGCACCGGCCGGCGATGTCCTCCTTCTTGCCCGCGCCTTCGACGATCGTGGTGTCGTCCTTGTCGATCAGCACCTTCTTCGCGCGGCCGAGCATATCCAGCGTGACGTTCTCGAGCTTGATGCCGAGCTCTTCGCTGATCACCTGCCCGTTGGTGAGCACCGCGATGTCGTCCAGCATCGCCTTGCGGCGGTCGCCGAACCCCGGCGCCTTCACGGCGGCCACCTTCAGCCCGCCGCGCAGCTTGTTCACCACCAGCGTCGCGAGCGCCTCGCCCTCGACGTCCTCTGCGACGATCAGCAGCGGGGTGCCCGATTGCGCGACCGCCTCCAGCAGCGGCAGGAACGTCTGCAAGCCCGAGAGCTTCTTCTCGTGGATCAGCACGTAAGGCTGCTCGAGCTCCACCGTCATCTTCTCGGCATTGGTGACGAAGTAAGGCGACATGTAACCGCGGTCGAACTGCATGCCCTCGACCACGTCGAGTTCCGTCGCCATGCCCTTGGCTTCCTCGACGGTGATGACGCCCTCGTTGCCGACCTTCTGCATCGCTTCCGCGATCATGGCGCCGATCTCCGCCTCGCCGTTGGCCGAAATCGTGCCGACCTGCGCCGTCTCCGCCTGCGTGGTGATCTTGCGGCTGCGAGTCTTCAGCTCCTCGACCATCGCCACGACCGCCTTGTCGACGCCGCGCTTGAGATCCATTGGATTCATGCCGGCGGACACCGCTTTCCCGCCCTCGCGCACGATGGCCTGGGCGAGCACAATCGCGGTGGTCGTCCCGTCGCCCGCGACGTCGTTGGTCTTGGACGCGACCTCGCGCACCATCTGCGCGCCCATGTTCTCGAACTTGTCGGAGAGCTCGATCTCTTTCGCGACCGCCACGCCGTCCTTGGAGATGCGCGGAGACCCGTAGCTCTTGTCGAGGATCACGTTGCGGCCCTTCGGCCCCAGCGTGACCTTGACGGCCTGCGCGAGGATGTCGACGCCGCGCAACATCTGCGCGCGAGCATCCGCGCCGAACCGAACGTCTTTTGCTGTCATGTTCTTGTATCTTTCCTGAAGTCGTTGTGGGCGCCGATCACGACCGGACGCGGAGCCTTCGCCAGGCTCACGCCGCCTTTTTCTTGCTCGCCGGCTTTCCCTCGATGATGCCCATGATGTCTGACTCCTTCATGATCAGGAGCTCCTCGCCATCAAGCTTCACCTCGGTGCCGGACCATTTGCCGAACAGGATGCGATCGCCGGCTTTCACTTCGAGCGCGACGATCTGACCCTGCTCGTCGCGGGCGCCGGGGCCGGCCGCGACGACCTCGCCCTCCATCGGCTTTTCCTGCGCGGTGTCGGGGATGATGATCCCGCCGACGGTCTTTTCCTCGGCGTCGACGCGACGGACGACCACCCGATCATGCAACGGACGAAATTTCATGCGATGTGACTGACTCGGTGCCAGCGTTCTGCGGCTGGTCGACTTGCCCCGTGCCTTGCCTGCGCGCTTCACGTTCAGGCCGTTTGGCACTCTGGTCCTGGGAGTGCCAGACACTTGGGCCGATCGCTGGCCGCAGTCAAGCCGTGAGGGGAACTTCCTTTCGTCATTCCCGGGCTCGATCCAGTCGTCCACACGCCCGCGAACGAGCATCCACTGCGAAAACCGCGGCCGCCGCGAATATTTCGGCCTCGCCGACGATCTTCGCGATACGTGCCGACGCCCGCGGGGCGCCCAGGAAGATCGAAAGATGCAAGGGGTGGGGCACCGACGTGAAGGCGGGCATCGGCGCGTGGAACGAGACCGACATCGTCGAGCTGCTGCGCAGCGGCTCGACGCCGGACGAGGTGAAGGTGACCGGTTCGATGCGGGAGGTCGTGAACGACGGGACGAAATATCTGACGGATGCGGACCGCACGGCGATCGCGCGATACCTGCAAGCGCAAAAGCCGATCGCCCAGGAGATCAGCGTCGCCGCGCGCGACAACCGCGCGTGTTACCGGTCGATGTGGGATTGGGTGATGGGCGTGCTCGGGTCGTGACGGGAGGAGCGTCGCGCTGCTCCGCTCCCGGCATCAGAGGGCGAAGCCCTTCGTCCCCAGAACCGCCTCGCGCAACATGTTGAGCTGCTCCAGCGCCTCCAGCGCCCGCGGCCGGTCCGTTGCGGCCACGCCGAGCACCAGCGCTTCCAGCACCACCAGCGTCGCGCCATGCAGCGCAACCCGCTCGGCCCTGCCTCGCTGCGAGGGCACCACGACATCCGCGTGCCGCGCCAGCTTGGGATCGAGGCTGTCCGTAACGAGCACCATCGCGAGCCGCATCCGGCGCGCGCGGTCGATCGTCGCCGTCACCTCGCGATAGGAGCGTCCGTACGCGAGGATCAGCAGCGCATCGCCCACTTGCAGACCGACCAGCTGATCCGCCAGCGCGATCCCCGTCGCGTCGAGGCAACGCGCCTGCCGGCCTACGCGCCCGAGCAGCATCGCCGCATACCGCGCCAGCAGGCTCGACGGCCCGATCCCGAATACGGCGATCCGCTCGGCGCCGCTCAGCAGCCCGACGGCGGCCAGCAATCGCTCGCGAACCGCCGCTGAGCGAAGCGCGGTGATCGCCTCCTGATGGGCGTCGAGCGCCACGTCGATGACGCGGCCGGCATCCTCCCCGACGTCGCTCAGCGTCCGCCGCATCCGCTCCGCCGGCGACGTGCCCTGCAGCGCCGCCGCGAGCGCCTGCCGCATCTCGGCCAGCCCCTCGAAGCCGAGCGCCTGCACCGCACGAATCACCGTCGCGTCGGAGAGGCCGTTGCGGCGGGCCAGATCGGCGGCGGAGCCGGTAAGGGCCAAACCGGGGTTTCGCTCGATGTCGCGAATCACCTTCATCGCCGCCGGCGAAAGCGGCCGCGCGGCGGCGCCGACGCGCGCCTCGACGAGCGCGGACACGGCATTGGGCGCGGCTTGCGTGCTCAAGACGAATCCACCCGGTTCGATCGCGCCGTGGTGCTGCAGCAAAGACTACTTGATTCCATCCGATGTAGCGTTTACTACATGTGCTCCGAAGCCGCAAGCCGCCAGGAGGCGGATCATCCGATGCTCGATTGGACCGTCGTCATTCCCGCCTTTCTCACCGCCTCTGTCGAATGGGTCGAGGCGTTCACCATCGTGCTCGCCGTCAGCCTCACGATCGGCTGGCGCGCCGCCGTCGGCGCGGCGCTGGCAGCGCTCGCGGTTCTCGCCGCGATGACGGCCGCGACCGGCGGAGCGCTCAGCCTCGGCCTCAGCGTCTCCTGGCTGCAATTCGTCATCGGCATCTTCCTGCTGCTGTTCGGTGTCCGATGGCTCGCGAAAGCGATCGCGCGGCAAGCCGGGCTGAAAGCGATGCACGACGAAGCGGAGGAGTTCGAGCAGACCCGCGCGCAGCTCTCGCGCGGCGACTGGTTCGCGGGCTGGACGATCGCCTTCAAGGGCGTGCTCCTGGAAGGGCTCGAAGTGTGGCTCATCGTCGTCGCGCTTGGCGTGAACGGGCGATGGGCGAGCAGCGCCGGAGCCGCGATCGTCGCCCTCGTCGTCGTTGCCGCCGCCGGCCTCTTCGTCCGTGCGCCGCTCGCGCGCGTCCCTGAAAACGTCATCAAGTTTGCGGTCGGCGCCATGATCGTGTCGTTCGGCACGTTCTGGACGGTGGAATCGATCGCGGGTGCGACGGCGTGGCCGGGCGGTGATTGGAGCCTGCTCGCGCTGGTGGCCTTCTACGCCCTTGGCGGAATGCTGCTCGCCGCGATTCTGCGCCGACCGGTCAGTCTGGAGAAGTTGTCATGAGAGCCTTTGCCAAGACGCTCGTCGGAGATGGCTGGAACGTATCGGTGGTTACCGCCGTGATCCTCGTCGAGGCGGTGCTGGCGTTTGCCGGCGCCGCCGACGCGGCCGCGTTCGTGATCCCGCCGCTCACGCTCGCCGGCGTTGCCTGGCTCGCGCGGCATTAGATTTGTGCCTATTGCGTCGGCAATAGGATCGGCTCCGCCTGCCTCGGCATCGGCGGTGGGTTCCAGTTGCCGGTCGGGGTATCGCTCACCGGCGCAAGCGCGCCATTATCGAAGTGAAGAACGTAGGCGCTGACGCCGTTCATGCCGGCAATTGCCTGGTACGTGATGCAGGCGGTGATCACCCGGACGCAGGGCAAGGAATCGGCGTTGGCACAGCGATCGGCTCCGACCCCAATGGGGAAGATCGCGCCGGTGCTGTACCTGGCTGGGGGCGGGCTGGCGTTCGCCGACACTCGGATGGCGGATGTGATCTGCTCTACGTGCTGGTTGCCTTGATGTGGCTCGTTCCCGATCGGCGGACCGAGCGAGCCTTCAAGCCGCCGTGGGGCGGGATCAAGAGGGTGGTTCTGCGGCACACTCACGTGACTGCCGGCTATTGCGCAAGGGCAAGGACTTTCACCCGGGGGCCACGTGATCTCGCGCAATCAGCAGACCCGTCCTCCTCGGGGTCGATCACCGCGTAAGGATCGGGGGCCGGACGGCCGATGTAATAGCCCTGGATCTGATGATAGCCGATCGCTTTGAGCCGTTCGAACTGCTCGACTGTTTCGACCCCTTCCGCCGTCGTCAG
>DATAPS010000311.1:0-5352 GCA_036265085.1 Acetobacteraceae bacterium
CTTCTGATGGAGGGCGACGCTCGGGTTCCTGTCGGCGTGCGCGCGTTCCAGATCCTGGTGGCTCTGGTCGAGCGTGCCGGCGAGGTGGTCACGAAGGACGAACTCGCCGCGCGCGCCTGGCCCGGCACCTTCGTGGAAGAAAGCAATCTTCGGGTCCACATCGCCGGCTTGCGGCGTGCCCTGCACGACGGAAAGGACGGGAGCCGTTTCATCGTCAACGTTCCGGGCCGGGGCTACAGCTTCGTCGCGGCGGTCTCGGACGACGAATCGTCGAAACCGACTTCAGCTCGGGAGGCAGCTCGGGAACGAGAGTTCGTCATACCGGCCGCGCTCACGGACGTCATCGGGCGGACCGACGTCGTCGAGATGCTGGCCACGGTGGTTCCGCAACGCCGCTTCGTGACAGTGGTCGGCCCCAGCGGGATCGGCAAGACGACGGTCGCACTGGCGGTCGCCCGCAAGCTCGCACCGTCATACCGGGATGGTGTTGCATTCGTCGACTTTGCGGCCGCGGCCGGCGATGAGGTCGTGACCAGCGCTCTTTGCGGTGCGCTCGGAGTGCCGGTCGCCGCGGCAGACACGCTGGCGGCGGTCACGGCCTTTCTTCAACACAAGCAGATGCTGCTGCTGTTCGACAGTTGTGAGCACGTGATCGAGGGTGTCGCCGGCGCCGCCGAGGAGGTCGCAAGCAGCGTCCCCGGTGTCCACATCCTCGCCACCAGCCTCGAACCTCTCCGTGCCGCCGGCGAGACGGTCCATCGCCTGCTGCCGCTGGCGACGCCGGCCGTCGCCCAGGGACAGACGGCGGCCGAAGCAATGACATTCGCCGCCGTCCGGCTGCTCGTAGAGCGTGCATCCGCCAGTCTCGATGGCTTCGAACTCACCGACGCCGACGCGCCCTTCGCCGGCGAGATATGCCGCCGTCTCGACGGAATCGCGCTCGCCATCGAACTCGCCGCCGGTCGCGTCGCGGTGTTCGGCATGCGCGACCTTGCGGCACGGCTCGACGATCGATTCCGCCTCCTCACGAGCGGACGCAGGACGGCGCTGCCGCGGCATCAGACTCTGCGCGCGACCCTCGACTGGAGCTATGAGCTGCTGACGGACAGCGGCCAGCGACTGCTGCGTCGGCTCGCGGTGTTCAGCGGCGAGTTCACGCTCGACGCGGCGGCGGCGATGATCGATGGAGACGTATTCTCCGAACTTGCCGAACTCGTTGCAAAGTCACTGGTCACGGCAAACCTTTTTGCCGAGCATTCGCGCTACCGGCTGCTGGACAGCACGCGCCTCTACGGGCTCGAGAGGCTCCGGCAGGCCGAAGAGTTCGACGCCGCCCGCGACAGCCACGCGACGTACGTCAATCGTCTCTTCGGTCAGGCGGCGTCGGACGGCGAGACGATGCCGCCCCAGGCATGGCTGGCAATCTATCGCGGTCAGGTCGACAACATCCGCGCCGCACTGGATTGGGCGGAGGCGGCGCCGGGCGGCGCGCGCCTGTTCGTGGAGCTCACGGTCCGAGCGGTGCTGCTGTGGGTTCAGCTCTCAATGATGAGCGAGTGCCAGGCCCGTGTGGAACGCGCGCTCGCGCTTCTGGGCAGCGTGGAGGGCGAGCGCGACCGCAAGACATGCGAGATGCGGCTCCGTGCAGCGCTCGGATGGGCGCTCATGTACGGCGCCGGACGAGCCGACACGATCACTGCTTCCTGGGCGAGAACGCTGGAGCTCGCCGAAGAGCTCGGCAATCCGAGCTATCGCTCGCGCGGGCTCTGGGGCATGTGGATGGGGAGGCTGAACAACGGTGATTGGGCTGCTGCCCTCGACCTCGCGCGGCAGCTCGCGGCGGTTGTTGCCACCGGCGACGACGCGCAGGACGTGATGATGGCGGATCGCCTCCTCGCGACCACGTTGCATTATCGGGGCGAGCAGGCCGACGCGCAACGCTACATGGAGCGGATGCTCGCCCGTTATGCCCTGATGGACAGCCATCCGCGGGTCAGCCGGCTCCAGGTGGACCAGAAAGTCACGGCCCACTATTTCTTGGCGCGGATCCTCTGGTTGCGCGGGCGTTTCGACGAGGCGCGACGCACGGTCGAGCTGAATATCGAAGAGGAACGCGCGCTCGGCCACGCGCTCACGTACTGCAGCGTGCTCGGTCAGGCGGCGTGCCCGATCGCCTTCTACACCGGCGACCTCGACAGCGCGCGCCGCTACGCGGCGATGTTGCGGGAACATGCTGAACGCTTCAGGTTCCGCCTATGGCACGACTGGGCGTCCTGCTTCGAAGGCGCCGTCGCGGCGCGTCGAGGCGATCTCACCGGCGGCCTGGAACTGATGCGCACCGCGCTGGAGCGGGCTGGCGACGGCCGGTTCCTTCCCCGCTACATGATCCTGCTCGGCGAATACGCGGCGTGCCGCGGCCAGTCCGGCGATGTCGAAGCCGGACTGCGAACCATCGAGGACCTCATCGCGCGATGCGAGCGAAGCGAGGAACGGTGGTTTATCCCGGAGGCGATGCGGATCAAGAGTGAACTGATCCTCGTCAGCGGTGCCGCCACCATCGCCGAGGCCGTGCTGGCGCGGGCGGCAGAGCTGGCGCGATTGCAGGACGCTCGCGCATGGGAACTGCGGGTCTTGATCTCGCGCGCACAGATCCGACGCGAGCATGTCGGCAACGTCGAGTTAGACCCTGAGCTTGCCGCGCTGCTCGCATCATTTCCGAGCGACGTGGAGACAGCGGACCTGCATTTGGCCCGCTCCATCGTCCAAGCCGAAACGGCCCCTGCGACGCGGCGGCAGGGGGCCGGTGTGACGACTAGTTAAGCAAAGTCCGAGCGCGGCCATCCTGGTCCGTGCGGGCGACGGGATGAGGAGACGACTGCGATGCGTTCGTGGCTAGCCGCTGTCTTGTTCGCCTCGTTCGGCTGGGCGCCGGCCTGGGCCGCCTGCTCCGGCCCGCCCTACGACCAGTTCGATTTCTGGTTGGGCGCATGGCATGACCCGGGGGCACCGGCAGCCGAGCATTACGTGGTCACGCGCACCGCCGGCGGCTGTGCGATCGAGGAAGTGCTGACCGGAGGAGACGGCCAGATCCAGGGTGTCGGCCTTTCCGGTTGGGACACCGAACGGAAACAATGGCGGCAGTTTTGGGCCGACGCGGACAAGGCCGTGACAGTCTACACGGCTGCTCCGGGGGCGGACGGAACGTTCGTCCTCACGTCCGAGCCGAAAGCCGGGGGAAGACAGACGCGGTACACGTACCGGAACATCCGGCCCGATAGCGTCGATGCCGATTATGCCGCGCGTGCCTCCGAAGACGCACCCTGGACCGCGGTGTGGTCTGGTCACTACGATCGCACCGGACCGGCGGAAAAATGACTGCTTCAGGCGGCAGCGGGCCCGGCGGGTTTCCCCGGACACTCTCTCGTGGCAATCTTCATGTGGGCGGCCTCATGCGTGGTGTTCAGCAACAGCCACTTCAAGGCACTCCGATGCCGGGTAACCTGCGCAACGATCAGTTTCACGTTCCCGACATCCGAAGATAAGAGCAAGTCGTCGCCGACAGCCAGGCCAGCCTTTGTTTTCGCATGCTTGATATAAGCCTGGATACCAGTATCGGAGTTGTTGCCGATCCGCATCGTGTTGAGGCCATGAGCCGCACCACGGTGGATGAGCAGGGTAGCGCTCGGAACCAGCGTGGACGAAAGTCACGCCGGAGCGCGGATCGGACCGATCTGGTCTGGTCGCGAACGCCCTGAGATACCGTCGCGCCGGGACGATTGGTTCCGTAGAACGGCGCGCTGATGCCCCTATCGAGCTGCGAACGGTCGGCAGGGGGGCTGGTGCGAATCGCGTCGGTTCGCGCCGGAACCGGCAAATCCGCAACGCCGGTCCAATCAGGAAAGACCGCTGCCACGCTCGCCGCCATTCTGACGGCGACCATCAGACAGCCGCTTTCACGAAGAGGATCCGCACTTATGCGCAAGAGTCTTACGAGCTTGCGGACGGAACCGCCCTTCCGCGAAAGGCGGCGACGTGCCGGCTAATGCAGGCTCCGCGACCCGATTCCGCCCACAGCTGGATCCTGCCGCTCATTGAGGGAAACATGCAACGACTCGCCACGTCCAGCGACGCCGAGAGGCGTGACACACGCCACGACACACGCACTCCCTCGGCCGCGATTTCCGCGTTCGCCGGCCGGCGACCCCGCCCCTCGCGCTTCGAGCGGGTCCTCGATACGGCAGCATACTTGCAACCGGACTTCGATTTGGTCCTTCGTGCGTTGCTCTCGAAACCCGCGCTGACGTTGACAGGCACTCGGCCGTTGGACTCCCTGTGGGCGAGCGAGGCGATCAATCGAGCGGCCGCAATGCTTCGGCTCCTCGAGCTGAGACAGCGGCGCGACAGCGGCGGCGTGAGCCCGCTGGCGGTTCGCGCGGACTATACGCTTGCTCTTGATCTTGCGGAGCTGTTCCAATCATTGACGCTGGGCGACGAGCAGACTCTGGTGCCTTGCTCCGGTGTGCTTCGTGGCATCGTTGCTGACATCGACGCCCTGTTCGGCGTGACGGCAGGCGATGTCGCAGTCCGGACTCGAATCGAGCGTATCTCGCTGCCAGCTTGCAAGCGTCGCGCTCTGGTGCTCGCGGCCAGTGAGCTGGTTGTCAACGCATTGCTGCATGCGTTTCGTGGGCGCACCGGGGGTCGCATCTTGGTCGGCCTGAACGCGCTTGGTCCCGACCGGGCTCGTTTGAGCGTCGTCGATGACGGGGTCGGGTTTCCCGCGGGAACGCGTAACGTGTCGATCGGCATCGCCGCGGATCTCGCGAATCTGCTGGGCGCGACGGTCAGTTATTGCCGCACAAACGGGTGCACGACCGCCGAGATCATCTTCCTCACTGCTGACGCGATCGTCGATGCGCCCGCCGGCCTTGCCCGCTTACCACGATAGGGCCGCGGTCCTCACCGGAGCATCCCATAGCCGGATGATGCGGTCGTCGAGGACGGTGACCGTGAGCGAACAGCCGGCCATGTCCAGGGATGTGACGAGCGAGCCTGTCAGATGGCGGATCACCTGGACGCTGCGCGCTTGCAGAATGCGCCTTGCCGCATGAACCATAAGATACAGCTCCATCAGCGGTGTTGCGCCGAAGCCGTTGACCAGGAGCAGGCACGGTGCACCCGGCGGCGGCGACAGATCGACGAGCATCGCGCCCAGCATCGTCTCCGCGATTTCGTCCGCCGCGGCGATCCGGGCGCGTCGGCGGCCGGGCTCACCGTGGATGCCCACACCCACCTCCATTTCGTCGTCGCCCAGCGCAAAGGTGGGTTTGCCGGCAGCAGGGACCGTGCAGG
>DATAPS010000312.1:0-1785 GCA_036265085.1 Acetobacteraceae bacterium
ACAGCTTCAAGGATCTCAAGGAGAACAATACCGTCGCCTATTCGACGGCCGGCTCGTCGAGCAACATCGAAGGGCTGGCGATGCTGCAGCAGACCGGCGTCAAGGCGCGCATGGTCGCGACCGGCGGCGATACCGCGACGATGACCCAGATCCTCTCGGGCCAGATCGATGTCGGCTACAATACAGACGGCGGACTCGGTTTCGGTCCGGCGCGCGATCAGGTTCGCATCATCGCCTCCGGCGAGGAGCTGGTCGCCTTCCGCAATCTCACCATCCGTTCGCTGGTCGCCAACAGCGACGATCTCGCCAAGCGACGCGACGTCTATCTCCGCTACCTGCAGGCCTATCAGCAGACCGTCGACTGGATGTATCAAGATGCGACGGCGCTGCAATGGTACGCCGACGCCAAGCACGTCTCGGTCGAGGAAGCGCACCGTGTCCGCGATCTGATCTACCCCAAGGATGCCCTGCGCCTCGGCCCGATCGCCCAGCCTGAGCTCAGCATCGCGCAGGCGGTCGAGTTCAAGCGCATCGACGCGCCGGTCACGCTCGAGCAATTCGCCAAGTTCCAGGACATCCTCTTCACCACGCCAAAGTAAGCGCGACGCCGCGCCCATCGGCGCGCGGCAGAAGGAGCAGCCTATGGCAGTTTCGGATCCGCCCGCCGACGCGCGGCACGACGACGCGTCCTATTTCTGGCACGGCATGGGCAGCCCGGCGGAGGGACGGGCGAAGCCGGCGAAGGAGATCGCGAGCGGCGACGGCATCTATGTGACCGATGGCGCGGGACGGCGGCTGCTCGACGCCACCAGCGGCGGGCTCGCCAACGTAACGCTCGGCTACAGCGCCGATGCGATCAAGCGCGCGATCGCGGCGCAGCTCGAGACACTGCCCTACTTCTCCTCCTTCCGCGGCACCACCAATCGACCGGCCGAGGAGCTGTCACGCCGGCTGATCGAGGATTGGTTCGCGCCCGACGGCATGCGGCGGGTGTTCCTGTCCTCCGGCGGCTCGGACGCGGTCGAGACCGCGCTCAGGCTCGCCCGCCAATATTGGAAGATCCAAGGTGCCCGCGACCGCTACAAGTTCATCGCCTTGCGGAACGGCTATCACGGATCGCATTTCGGCGGCGCGTCGCTCAACAGCAAGGCCAATATAAGACGACAATACGAGCCCCTGCTGCAGGGCTGCTTCCATATTCCGACGCCCTGCATCTACCGCAACCCGTTCGACGAGCGCGATCCGATCCGTCTCGGCGCGCTGTGCGCGCGGATGCTCGAGGAAGAGATCGTCTTTCAAGGGCCCGATACGGTGGCGGCCTTCATCGCCGAGCCCGTCACCGGAGCCGGCGGGCTGGTCGTGCCGCCGCCCAATTTCTGGCCATCGGTGCGGGCGGTTTGCGACAAATACGGCGTGTTGCTGATCGCCGACGAGGTGCTGTCCGGGTTCGGCCGCACCGGACGCTGGTTCGCCGTCGACCACGACGGCGTCACGCCCGATCTCATGACGATGGCCAAGGCGTTGACGGGCGGCTACGCGCCGGGCGGCGCCGTCATCGTGAGCGATCGCGTCGCGCACCACTTCGACGACGCCGTGCTGTCGTGCGGCCTCACGAGCTACGCGCACCCGCTCGTGTGCGCCGCGATCGTGGCCGCCATCGAGACCTACCGCGACGACGGCCTCGTCGAGCGCGCCGCGACGCTGGGCCAGCGGCTGCGCTCCCGCCTCACGGCGCTCGCGCTCGCGCACCCGCACATCGCCGACGTGCGCGGCCTGGGCCTCCTG
>DATAPS010000313.1:0-10462 GCA_036265085.1 Acetobacteraceae bacterium
CAGAATTGGCATCAGGATCGGGATCAAACCTCTTGCAATACCCCAGCCGCCATCTGCTGCAGATAGAGGGGCTTCACCCGCCCGAAATCGCCGTTCTGCTGGACCTTGCGGAAAGCTACGTGCTGCTCAACCGGTCCGGCAAGACCCAGCGCGATCTGCTGCGCGGGCGCACGCTGATCAATCTGTTCTTCGAGGACAGCACCCGAACCCGCACGAGCTTCGAGCTCGCGGGCAAGCGGCTCGGCGCCGACGTGATCAACATGTCGGTCTCGACCAGCAGCGTGAACAAGGGCGAGACGCTGCTCGACACGGCGGCGACGCTGAACGCGATGCATTGCGACCTGCTTGTCGTCCGCCACGATCAGTCCGGCGCGCCGACGCTGCTCGCGCAGAAGGTCGACGCCGCGGTCATCAACGCGGGCGACGGCACGCATGAGCATCCGACGCAGGCGCTGCTCGATGCGCTGACGATCCGGCGCCGCAAGGGGCGGCTCGAGGCGCTCACCGTCGCGATCTGCGGCGACGTGCTGCATTCGCGGGTGGCGCGGTCGAACATCCATCTGCTGACCACGATGGGCAGCTACGTCCGCGTCGTCGGCCCCCCGACGCTCATTCCCTCGGAAGTCGCGCAGCTCGGCGTCGACGTGTTCCACGACATGGCGCACGGGCTCGAAGGCGCGGACATCGTGATGATGCTGCGGCTGCAAAAAGAGCGGATGACGCGCGGGCTGGTGCCGAGCGCGCGCGAGTATTTCCGCTTCTTCGGCCTGGACGCCGAGAAGCTCGCCTACGCCCGCCCGGATGCGCTGGTCATGCATCCCGGCCCGATGAACCGAGGCGTGGAGATCGACAGCGACGTCGCCGACGATCCCGCGCGCAGCGTGATCAAGGAGCAGGTGGAGATGGGCGTCGCCGTGCGGATGGCGGTGCTCGACATCCTGTCGCGGCGGGATCGGCGCAACGACTGAGCCTCAAGCGAGCTCCGCCTGTATCAGCTGAAGATAATCGGCGTCGGGCGCCGGCCCGGCGAACGCAACCGTCGGCGTGCCCGCGACGATCGTCTGCGCCGCCGCGATCAGGTCCTCCCGGGTGACCGCCTCGATCTCTGCCGCATCGTCGTTCGGCAGCACGATGCGGCCGCGCTCGAACATGTTGACAGCGAGGTAGCGCGCGAGATGGAAGGGTCGCTCCTTCACCGTCCGCGTGTTCACCAGCGCCTGGTTGCGCGCCCGCCGAAACTCGCTCTCGCCGATCCGCCGCCCCGCCTCCGCGAGCACACCGCAGGAGACCCGGATCACCTCGCACAGCTTATCGGGTGACGCGCCAGCCTGGAGATAGACTTCGCCGAAATCGGCGCCGCTGTCGTGGCTCGCGCCGATCGCGTAGACGAGCCCGCGCTTCTCCCGCACTTCCTGGAACAGCGGCGAGGACATGCCCCCGCCGATCGCGCTGGCCAGCATGCGGTGGCAGTGGATGCGGCGATCGGTTTTCGGAACCGAGTTCCAGCCGAGGACGCTGATCACCTCGAGGAACTTCGGCGAAGCGCGATTGGCCATGCCGCCGATCCAGCGTGCCGGTGGACTGGCGGCCGCGGGGCCGGCCGACAGCTTGGCGAAGGCGCCGGCCACCCGAGCGACGAACGGTTCGTGGCGGACATTCCCGCAGCCGACCACGATCGTGTTCCCGCTCGTGTAGAAGAGCTGCATGAACGAACGCAGATGGCTCGCGGTCACGGTCTCGACGAAGCTGCGCCGCCCGAGGATCGGCCGACCGAGCGACTGATCACGGTAGGCCGTCAGCATGTACTTGTCGAACGCGATACTGTTCGGTGTATCCGCTGCCCGGACGATCTCCTGCAAGACGACGTCGCGCTCGACCTCGAGTTCGTCGGGATCGAATCGAGAGTCGGTCAGCACGTCGCCCAGGATCTCGATCGCCTTTGGAACGGTGGCGCCAAGCCCGGTCACATGGTATGCGGTTATTCCCGTCGCCGTGTAGGCGTTGATGGAAGCCCCAAGCGTTTCAATCTCCGAAACGATGTCGAGGCCGGTGCGGGACGACGTGCCCTTAAACGCCATGTGCTCGACGAAATGGGCGACGCCGTTCTCGGCATCGGCCTCGTTCCGGCTGCCGGCGTTGATGAACGCGCCAACGCAAGCGGTATCGAAGCCCGGCAGCCGGGCCGTGACGACGCGCAGGCCGGTCGGCAGTACGGTGAGGTGAATTTCCAACGAGCGGTTGACCGAACGTTCCGGAACGAACCCCAACCTCGCATTTTCGTGATCGGCTGTCCATCAGATGTTCACCGGAGGGCGGCTGATCGGTCGACGCTACGCCGTGATGAACGCCCGCAGCACCGCGAACGCCCGCTCAGGGTCGTCGATGTGCACCCCGTGCCCCGCGTGTGCGAACCGCTCGAAGCGCACGAGATGTGGCGGCAGGCAGCGCGCGATCAGTTCGCTCCGGGAGATCGGCGTTATCGGATCATCCTCTCCGGCCATCACCAGCGTCGGACACCGGATTTGGCCGAGTTCGTCGCGGAAATCCAGCGCCATCGCCTCGCCGTCCGGTCCACCGAAACGGAAGGCGACGGCGTCGTTGCGCACGCTGCGGACGAACGAGTCCGGGTCACGCTCACCCCGACGGTTGTAGAGCGGAGAGCACATTTCCCGATACGCCGCGCTTGTTTCCGGGTTCGGCGTCTTCCACCGCGCCTCCGCGACCGCCCGGGCGTCCGCGCCGCCGAGCCGCTCGAACACGCCGTAGATCTCCTCACGATCCACCTTGGGCGACGTGCTGAAGAAGATCAGCTTGCCAGGATGGTCCGGATGGCGCGTCGCGTAGGATTGCGCGACCATGCCGCCGAACGAATAGCCGAGGACGATCGGTTTCTCGATGCCGAGCGTGTCGCAGAACGCTCGCACGTCATCGCCCCATTGCGGCAGGTTCCAGCTCGCGGGGTCGCCCCACTCGCTGCGTCCGTTGCCGCGATGATCGAGGTAGACGAGTTGCGCGATGTCCGCGAGGTGCGAAAAGCGCGGCTTGAACGTCGAATGATCGCCGCCCGGCCCCCCGTGCAGCAGCAACACTGTGGGACGCTCGCGCATCCTCGGCCCGTCCGGCACGAGCTTCGCGCCGTCTACATCGAAGAATAGGCGTGCACCGTTGACGCTGACGAACATCGCTATCTCTCCGCCCCGAACCCCTGCACCGCCGCACTAGTGCTACGCCCGATCACCAGCACGCCGTCGCCCGCCGCCACGCGCGTATCGTCGCGCACGCGCTCAACCCGCCGCGTGCCCGCGCGCTCCAGTTCGACGATCACGAAGGTCGCATCCGCCCGCCGTTCGATCTCTCGTACCGTCAGCCCGATCCACGGACTGTGCGCCGCGGCGATGACAACCTCGCTCGCAAGCCCGAGCTTGCGGATGCCACCGCCAGGGCCGCGCTGCTCGTCCATGGTGTCCGCAACCTTGGGAAACAGGAGAATCTCGGCGATCCGTTCAGCGCCGATATGGGCGGGCGACACGACACGATCGGCGCCCGCGTGCATTAGCTTTTGCTCCGTCGACGTCGCCTCGCCGCGCGCAATGATCGTGAGGTTGCGGTTGAGATTGCGCGCACTGAGCGTGATGAACACGTTCGCCGCGTCGTCCGGCAGCACGGTCGCGAGCGCGCGCGCATGCTCGATGCGGGCGCGCAGCAACGCCGGCTCTTCGGTCGCGTCGGCACGCAGGCAGAGGAAACCGGCCTCCTGCGCCTCGGCAATCCGCTCCTCGTTGCGTTCGAGCAACACGAACGCCTCTCCCGCGGCACGGAGCTCGCTCGCGAGCATGCGACCGATGCGCCCGAAGCCGCAGATGATGACATGGCCGGTGAGTTGATCGATCCGCGAGGTCATCCGTCTCTTGTCCAGCATGTCGGAGAATTGCGTGGCGGTGATGAACTGTATGAGCGCCCCGGTCACGAAGATCATGCCCGTGCAGCCGAACCAGATCAGCCCGATCGTGATCACCCGCAACTGCACGGTGTCGATCGGATGGACCTCGTCATAGCCCACCGTGAACACGGTCAGAACGACCATGTAGATCGCGTCGCCGATGTTCCAGCCGTCTTGGACGTACGCGATGACGGACACCGCCATGACGCCGAGTACGAAAAGCATTCCCCCGAGCAAATTGCGGAGCGGCGAGGACAACGCTCCGCGCATGCGCGATCGTGACGCAGCTGGCATGACTGTTCCGTCTCCGCCGGCGGCCCCGCGGATATCACGTATTGCCCGCGCGGTGCATACGCTGCCGAAACTTCGGTGGGCGGGCACGCGGTTGACGGCGCAGCTCCGCTGCTGGAAGGAGTCGCGCCGGAATGACGGAAGCATACGACCCTTGGCCGACACGATCTTCGTCAACGTGCGTCTGATCGACCCCGGCGCCGATCTCGATGCGGTCGGCGGCCTGCTGGTGCGCGAGGGGCGCGTCGCCGATCACGGCGCATCGCTCGGGCGTCCCGACGGCGTGGAGGTCATCGATGGCGGCGGCGGCGTGCTCTGTCCGGGGCTGGTCGACATGCGCGCCGATCTCGGCGAACCCGGCTTCGAATACCGCGAGACGATCGCGACCGCGGCGGCAGCGGCGGCGGCCGGCGGCATCACGACGCTCGCCGCGCTGCCGAACTCGGTGCCGGCAACGGATGATCCGGCGCTGGTGCGCCTGCTGCGGGCCCGCGGCGACGAGACCGGCAGCCTCACGATCCTGCCCTACGGCGCGGTCACGCGCGGCTGTCGCGGCGAGGAGATGGCAGAGCTCGGGCTGCTGCGGGAGGCGGGCGCGGTCGCGTTCACCGACGGTGTGCATGCGATCGCGTCGGCGCGGATGATGCGTCTCGCACTGTCCTACGCGCGCGGGTTCGGCGCGATGGTCGTGCAGCATCCGGAGGATCCGAGCCTCGCGCGCGACGGCACGGCGACCGAGGGTGCGCTCGCAACACGGCTCGGATTGCCCGCCATCCCTGCCGCGGCGGAGGCGATCCTGGTCGCGCGCGATATCCGGCTGGCGAAGCTGACCGGAGGGTCGGTGCATTTTTCGCACGTCTCGACCGCCGAAACGCTCGTGCTGATCCGCGCGGCGAAGGATGACGGCGTGTCGGTCACCTGCGACACCGCACCGCCCTATTTCGACCTGAACGAGACCGCCATCGGCGACTTCCGCACCTACGCGAAGCTTTCGCCGCCGTTGCGGGCGGAGGAGGACCGTCTGGCCGTGCTCGCGGCACTCGCCGATGGGACGATCGATGCGATCGCGAGCGACCATCAGCCGCGCGACGCCGACGACAAGCGCCTCCCCTTCGCGCAGGCGGCGCCGGGCGGGATCGGGTTGGTCACCCTGCTCGGGGTGACGCTTGCGCAGGTCCAGGCCGGGGCGCTGACGCTGATGCGCGCGCTCAGCCTGCTCACCGCCGCGCCGGCGCGCGTCCTGAGCGCCGCGACGGGAACGCTGGCGCGCGGCGCGCCCGCCGATCTCTGCCTGTTCGATCCGGAGCGGGTTTGGCAGGTGCACTCCGGGTCGCTGCCGGGGAAGGCGCAGAACACCCCGTTCGACGGGCGCGCGCTGGAGGGCCGGGTGCTCGGGACCTGGAAGGCCGGCCGACGGGTTTTCGCGGCGTGAAGCTGGATCCGCTCGACTTCGCCGTCGTGACGGCGATCGCCTACCTGCTCGGCTCGATCCCGTTCGGCCTGCTGCTCACCCGCGCCGCGGGCCTCGGCGACATCCGCAAGATCGGCTCGGGCAATATCGGCGCGACGAACGTGCTGCGGACGGGGCGGCGCGGCTTGGCGCTGGCGACGCTGCTGCTCGATGGGGCGAAGGGGGCGGCCGCCGTCCTGATCGCCGTCGCGGTGGTGGGGTCGGCTGGTGTCCTGCTGGGCGGTGTCGGTGCGGTGTTTGGCCATCTCTTCCCGGTCTGGCTCGGCTTTCGGGGCGGCAAGGGGGTGGCCACGAGCTTCGGCGTGCTGATCGCGGCAGCGCCGCCGGTGGGCGTGATCGCGGGGGCCGTCTGGATGCTGGTCGCGTGGCTGAGCAAGTTCTCGTCGGCAGCCGCCCTCTCCGCCTTCGCCGCCGCCCCGATCATCGCCGCGATCGTGGCACCGACCGGGCCGCTGCTCGCACTGACCGCCGTAATCGCGGTGCTGGTCTTCGTCCGGCACGAGCCCAATATCCGGCGGCTGCTCAGCGGCACCGAGCCTCGCATCGGCGAGCGGCATTGAGCGAGGCGATCGACCGGCTCCGCCTGGCGCGCGCCGAGGCGGTCGGCCCGATCGCCTACAGGCGCCTTTTGCAGCGCTATGGCTCCGCCGCCGCTGCCATCGACGCCTTGCCGATGCTCGCCCAGGCCGGCGGGCGGGCGCATCCCCCGCGCGTGCCGAGCCGTGCGGAGGCTGGGCGGGAGATCGAGGCGGTGGAGGGGCTGGGCGGCCGGTTCATCGCGGTCGGCGATCCCGCCTACCCCGCCGCGCTCGCACATTTGGAAGACGCGCCGCCGGTGATCGCGGTGCTCGGCGATCCGCGTGTGCTCGCACGCAAGCCGGTCGGCATCGTCGGCAGCCGCAACGCTTCGGTGAACGGACGCCGGTTCGCGCAGTCGCTCGCCCACGACCTCGCCCGCGCGGGGGTCAGCGTGGTCTCCGGCCTCGCGCGCGGGATCGACGCCGCCGCCCATGCCGGGGCGCTGGAGAGCGGCGCGACGGTCGCCTGCATCGCCGGCGGGCTCGATGTGCCCTACCCGCCGGAGCACGCGGACCTCCAGGCGCGGATCGCGAGGTCGGGGGCCGTGGTCGCGGAAATGCCGCTCGGCACCGGCCCCCTCGCCCGCCACTTCCCGCGCCGCAACCGCGTCATCGCCGGTCTTTCGCTCGGCGTCGTGGTGGTCGAGGCGGCGCTTCGGTCGGGCAGCCTTATCACGGCCCGACTCGCCCTCGCGGCCGGGCGCGAGCTCTTTGCGGCCCCCGGCTCGCCGCTCGATGAGCGCTGCCGCGGGAGCAACGACCTGATCCGCCAGGGCGCCCATCTGGTGGAGGACGCGGGCGACGTGCTGGCGAACCTGCCCGATCATCCGCTGCGCGAAGGCGTGGCTCGCCTGCCGCTGTTCGCGCGCGACGCGCCCCCGTCCGAGCTCGCGGAGGCGCCCGCGATGGTGTTCGCCGACCCGACTGCCAGGACCCGCGCGGAGATCGCCGCCATGCTCAGCGCGACGCCGACTTCGGTTGACGACCTGATCCGCCGCTGCCAGTTGTCCCTGCCGGCCGTGATGTCGGCCCTGCTCGAGCTGGAGCTCGCCGGCCGAGTCGAGACGTTGCCGGGCAACCGCGTCGCCCTGCTCGCGGCGCCGGGCGCCTGATCCGGGCGGCCGTAACTATTCACGGGATCGTATGCCGGACGTCGTCGTCGTCGAATCGCCCGCGAAAGCGAAAACCATCAACAAGTACCTTGGCGACCGCTTCACGGTGCTCGCGAGCTTCGGCCATGTCCGCGACCTGCCGCCCAAGGACGGCAGCGTGCGGCCGGACGAGGGCTTCGCGATGGACTGGTCGTCCGACGACCGGGGAGAGAGACAGGTCGCGGCAATAGCGAAGGCGCTCAAGGGCGCGAAAACCCTCTATCTCGCGACCGACCCCGACCGCGAGGGCGAGGCGATCAGCTGGCATGTCCGCGCCATGCTCGAGGCGAAGCGGGTCCTCAGGGGCGTCGATGTGCGCCGGATCACCTTCAACGAGATCACCCGCACCGCCATCCGGCAGGCGATGACCAAGCCCCGCGACCTCGATCAGCCGCTGATCGAGGCCTATCTGGCCCGCCGGGCACTCGACTACCTCGTCGGATTCACCCTCTCCCCCGTGCTCTGGCGCAAGCTGCCGGGCAGCCGGAGCGCCGGGCGGGTCCAATCCGTCGCGCTGCGGCTGATCTGCGAGCGCGAGGCGGAGATCGAGGCGTTCCGGCCGCGGGAATACTGGACGGTCGACGCGAACTTCACCACGCCGGCCGGCGCGCCGTTCATCGCTCGGCTGACCCATCTCGACGGCAAGAAGCTCGACCAGTTCGACCTCGCCACCCGCGAGCTGGCGGAACGGGCGAAGGCGGCGGTCGAGGCCCGCAATTTCACCGTGGCCTCGGTCGAGTGGAAGCGGGTCAAGCGGAACCCGCCGGCCCCGTTCACCACCTCGACCCTGCAGCAGGAAGCGTCCCGCAAGCTGAGATTCGGGGCGCAGCAGACGATGCGGGTGGCCCAGAGCCTCTACGAGGGCGTCGACATCAACGGCGATGCCGTCGGCCTGATTACCTACATGCGGACCGACGGCGTGCAGATGGCGGGCGAGGCGGTCGACGCGATCCGCGCGCATGTCGATGAGGTCTATGGGCGCGACTATCTGCCGGCCGCGGCGCGCGTCTACCAGAACCGGGCGGTCAACGCCCAGGAAGCACATGAGGCGATCCGCCCGACCGACGTCTCCCGGACGCCGGACAGTGTCGCCGGCTACCTCAATCCCGATCAGCGCCGGGTCTACGAGCTGGTATGGAAGCGGGCGGTCGCCTCGCAGATGCAGTCGGCCGAACTGGACCAGGTCACGGTCGAGGTCGCGGACCCGGCCGCGCCGAAGGGACCGCGCCTGCGCGCCACCGGCTCGATCCTCGCGTTCGACGGGTTCCTGAAGCTCTATCGCGAGGACCAGGACGACGCGGAGGACGAGGACGACAACCGGATGCTGCCGCCCATGGCCGAGCGCGACCCGCTCCGGCGCGGCGACGTGAGTGCGGATCAGCACTTCACCCAGCCGCCGC
Organism: Acetobacteraceae bacterium; assembly: GCA_036265085.1. Taxonomy (GTDB): domain Bacteria; phylum Pseudomonadota; class Alphaproteobacteria; order Acetobacterales; family Acetobacteraceae; genus DATAPS01. The sequence continues at coordinate 8,832 of DATAPS010000313.1, forward strand.
CGCGCTATTCCGAGGCGAGCCTGGTCAAGAAAATGGAAGAACTCGGCATCGGCCGGCCCTCGACCTACGCCTCGATCATCTCGGTGCTGCAGGACCGCAGCTATGTCCGGCTGGAGAACCGCCGGTTTTTCCCGGAAGACCGCGGCCGCCTCGTCACCGCGTTCCTGACCAGCTTCTTCGAGCGGTATGTCGATACCGGATTCACCTCCAACCTCGAGGAGCAGCTCGACGACATCTCCGGCGGCCGGCGGGATTGGCGGGAGGTGATGCGCGCCTTCTGGGACGAATTCTCCCGAGCGGTCGAGCAGACGCGGGACCTCAAGATCAGCGACGTCATCGAGGCGCTCGACCAGGATCTCGGCGCCCACTTCTTCCCGGCCCGCGAGGACGGGACCGACCCGCGCGCCTGCCCGGCGTGCGGCACCGGGCGGCTCGGGCTCAAGCTCGGGCGGCATGGCAGTTTCATCGGCTGTTCGAACTACCCGAACTGCCAGTACACGCGCCGGCTCGCGATCGAGAACGGCGAGGGCGACGCCGAGACGCTGAAGGAAGGGATGCGGTCGCTCGGACGCGATCCGGAGACCGGCGAGGAGATCACGGTACGCCGCGGCCCCTACGGACTCTATGTGCAGCAGGGCGAGCAGGAACCGGGCAGCAAGGTCAAGCCGCGCCGTACCTCCCTGCCCCGCGGCATGGACGGCGAGACGATCACGCTCGAACAGGCGCTCGGGCTGCTCTCGCTGCCGCGCATCGTCGGCATCCATCCGGAATCGAAGGAGCCGATCGAGGCGGGGATCGGGCGGTTCGGGCCGTATGTGAAGATGGGCGGCGTGTTCGCATCGCTCGACCGCGACGACGACGTGCTGGCGGTCGGGCTGAACCGGGCGGTGGACGCGCTGGCGAAGAAGCTGGCGAGCGTGCGCACCCTCGGGGCGCATCCGGCGGACAAGCAGCCGGTGCTGGTGCGCAAGGGGCGGTTCGGTCCGTATGCGCAATGGGGGGATCGGGTCGCGAACCTGCCGCGCAACGTTTCGATGGACGAGGTCACGATCGAGGAGATCGTGGCGCTGCTCGCCGAAAAGGGGAAAGTGCTGGCGCCGAAGGGCCGGGGGCGCGGGAAGAAGGCGGCGGCCAAGAAGGCTTCGGCGCCGGTTGCGGCGGCGCCGGCCAAGGCGAAGGCGAAGAAGGCTGCGAAGAAGAAACCGGCGCGGAAGGCCGCCAAGAAGGCGCCGGCCAAGCGCGCGAAGGCCGCGCGGGGATAGCGCCGCTTTGCCGCGCATGCCGGCCGCGATCGATCTACGTCGCGCAGTCATAATCGTGCCGTGCCAATGCGGAGCCCGGCAGAGCCCGATGATTTCGGTATGACCGGCTTCGCACCGCTGCGGCGCGCGCTCACTCCAGCAGCGGCTGGGCCAGCAGTGGCTGGCCGTAGCGGGTGAGATAGAAGCGGAACGGCCGATCGCGGGTCCCGGTGAACGGCGGCGGGTCCGAGGGCGGCGGCGGCAGGCCGGCGGCGGTGGCGGCCTTCTCGGCTTCCACCATCCGGGCGTGGGCGGCCCAGTCCACGGTGACGACATCGGCCTGCGAGGGCAGCCGCAGCAGGTCGGGGATCTCGCCGACGCCGAGCATGC
>DATAPS010000314.1:0-3529 GCA_036265085.1 Acetobacteraceae bacterium
ACACGTCTACGGCAACCCGCTCATTTCAACCCCGCATCCGCCGAACCGCGATCTGCACCGCGGCGACGACCTGGGTTGGCGTGTACGGCTTGAACAGCCACCCGATCGGCCGCGCTGCCTCGCCGAGCCGGCGCGTGTTCGAGTCGCCGTGTGCGGTTGCGAAGAGGGTCGGAATTCCGAACCGCTCCCGTATCGCGCTCGCCGCGTCGATGCCGTCGCGTTCGGCACGCAAGCGGATGTCCATCAGGACGATGTCCGGCCGCAAACGCTCCGCCAGCGCGACCGCCTCGTCCGCGGTCGCGGCCATGTCGACGACGTGATAACCCGCATCGACCAGCGCCGCCTCCGCGGCCGTCGCGACGAAATACTCGTCCTCCACGATGAGCACCCGGATCCGTGCGCGAGACTCGCCGGCGCGCCGGTCGATCTCGGGGGACCGATAAGGATTCGGAGCACGAAGCTGCGGAGTCGCTCCCCACTGCCGGTTCAAAGAGACCATTGCGACCCTCGCGTTAGTGAGGCGCGTTTCGGCGAAGCTGCACAGAGGGTCGAGGTTCAAATGAGACGACGCATCGTGCGCCGCCCAAATTACTACGCTCTACCGTGAAGCGGCCATCGAGTTGCCGGGTCAATCCTCTCACAAGGCCGAGACCCGATGCCCTTCGTACGGTTTGCCCGAGATCGAAGCCGGGCCCGTCGTCTTCGACCGACAGCTCCAGCATGCGATCGGCTTGGCGAAACGCGACATGGATGCGTCCGTCAGGACGGCCGTGTTTGGCCGCATTGACGAGCAGCTCGTTCAGGATGAGCGCGAGCGGCGTCGCCGCGTCGCTCGGGATCGTCGCCTCCGTCGCCGCCTCGAACGAAAGGCGCTCGCCGGCACTGAAGGAATCGAGGATGCTCGTGCTCAGCTCGCGCGCGAATTCCGCCGCGTTCAACGTCGCCAGCGCATCGGGCCGATAGAGCATCTGATGGACGACGCCGATCGCGGCGAGCCGGCGCGAGACCTCGATGAGGATGGCTTTCGTCTCGGGGTTCAGTGCGTCCCGCTCCGCCAGCCCGATCAGTCCCGCGAGCGTCTGAATGTTGTTCTTCACGCGGTGGTGCAGCTCGCGCAGCATGACCTCGCGATCCGCGATCGTCGCCTCGAGCAAAGCCTGCGACCGGCGTCGTTCCCGGATTTCCTTGTTGAGGTTGCGAACTTTTCCGGCGAGCACGGTGAAGCGCTCGTCGTCGGGCGACGACAGTCTCAGCAAGAGCTGAGCCCGCATCCCCTCCTGTGCCGGGGTAACGAGCGACGCATGGCAGCGGAAGCGTGTGGGGTTGCCATCCGCGGCCGCGAGGTTCGCTGTTCCCGGCAAGACTTCGCGCGTCCCCGAGCAGCGATGCAGATATTCGAGCAACGCCGGCGCGTCCTGCTGCGGCGTCAACTCGGTCAACGAGCGTCCGGACAGCGCGCCGAACTGCCGCGTCGCCGCGCGATTCGCGGTCACCACGGTCCCATCGCTGTGCAGGATCAGGCTGGGTTCGGCGATCGCGTCCAGAAGCTCACGCGCACCCACGCTACCGGGCGGCGACATCTCGGCGGAAGTATTCGCGCACTCCGCTCGGCGCATCGTCGCGCGGCCGCAAATGCACAACCACGCGACAGCCGTCGTGGCCCTGCGCAATGGTGCGTTCGAGCGCGACGCCGGCGTAGCCGAGATTCTCCGCCCCGATATAGCCGAATACGTTGGACGTCATCATGCAGAGCGAAACACGTCCTTTGACGAAGTCGCCGAATGGGCAAGCGCGGTTGCCGAGGACGATGCGATCATCGCTCTCCTCGATCACGAAGAAGTCGCCTTCGATACGGCGCTTGAGGTCGACGAGCACCTCGGCCAGCTGCTGCCGCGACAGCCGGTCCACGGAAAGCGCCTCGCGGTACTCGCGGTCGATGTGCTCGCCGACAGCCGCGCCCACGAGGCTGATGTACCCGGCCGCTTCGTCGAGGCCGACGACGTCCTCGAGAGTACTGGCGAGCTCGCGCAACAGCCGCCGCAGGAAATTGTCGCGGTTCAGCGTCAGGTCGGCTCGCGCGGGCTGCGCCACTCCGCTCATTCGTGCCCCCGGTTTTTCCGTAGCCGCGACGCGGCACCTCCAATGACCTCCGGAGCGCGCTACCGCATCCGAGCGATGGCGCTGCTTCGCGAAGTGCTAAGGCGAACGCGGTAGCTGGTCAATCGGCCAGGAACAGCGCGGAATTACTGTCGGGCTACACCTCACGGGACGTAGGTGGTCGTCGGCGGGGCGTAGGAGGCTGTTGGTGTGTAAGCATAGCCGTAACGGTAACCGTACGGATACGAACCATAACCGTAACCATAATATGGGTAGGGGTAGGCGTAGCATCCCGACAGCGCCAGCGCGGCGCCGGCCGCAAGGATCGCCGGCGCGAGCTGACGCGCAAGAGAGAAGGTGCGTGCGAGGGGCATTTCTGGCTCCGTTCGTTTGTTAGCGTAGTCGCTTCGCTGATGTGACAACGCTCGACCGGCGCTCACGTCGGCATCGTGCGGCTCGCGCGTACATCAACGGGCTGTGATCGCCGGCGGGATGCTGCGTCTCCGTTTCGCCACGATGAACCCCCATCGTGAGGCTCGCGTTCCTGGAGCGCTTTTTGCCAAGGACTGTCTGATGCGCGCCCACTCACGGATTTTCCGACTCGCCGGCGATGTCGCGATCGGCGCGCTTCTGTTCACCCAGATCGCGCCACCGCCGGCGCGTGCGCAGGCCGGGCTGCCGCAGTTGCCCGGCGCCGCGGCGCCGTCGCCGGATCAGGCGGACGTCAACCCGCCCGACCGGGTCGGCACGCTCGCGCGGATGACCGGCACTGTCTCGTTCCACGCGGCCGATCAGACGCAATGGTCACCGGCCACGCTGAACTATCCCGTGACTTCCGGCAGCTCGTTCTGGACGCAGCCGCAATCCACGGCGGAGATTGACGTGGGCGCCACGCAGATCGGGCTCAACGAGACCACCGAGCTCGACATCACCACGCTCGACCAGCAGGCGCTGGTCGCGACCCTGGCGCAGGGTGAGATGTATTTGGATGTCCGCTACGTCGCCGACGGCGAGATCTATCGGGTGGAGACGCCGCGCGGCGAGGTGGCGATCACGATGGCCGGGCAGTACGGCATCACCGCCGGGTCGGAGAGCACGCCCACGCTCGTCACCGTGCTTCATGGTGCCGCCCATATCGGCGGCGGCGCGATCTCGCTGAACGTGGGCCCGAATCAGACCGCGGTGCTGACCGGGACCGATCAGTTCTCTGGGCAGGTGGGCGCGGCACAGGTTTCGCCGTTCCTGCAGCAGCTGCTCGACCGCGGCCGCCCGGCCCAGATCGGCGTCTCCTACACGCCGCCGCCCGTCGTGCAGCAGATGAGCGGCTCGAGCGCGCTCATGGGTGTGGGGCAGTGGTCCCAGACGAGCGATTATGGCGAGGTCTGGTATCCGCCGGTGCAGCAGGACTGGGCGCCCTACCGCGACGGCCACT
>DATAPS010000315.1:0-23052 GCA_036265085.1 Acetobacteraceae bacterium
CCTCGCTCCCGGTCCAACGATGCACTCCGGATCGAAGCCAGCAGCCGCATCGCGCAGCTTGGATGGCGCGAAGGTCTGAGCGCGGAACAGGCGAGTCCCTATATCCGCGAAGCATCGGAATGGGCACGCGAGATCGACGACTCGATCGTGCCGCTGCTGCTCTTCGTCGAAGCCCGCATGACTCAGGTGAACGGCGGCGGCGCTGACACCTACGTGCGAATGATTCGACGCGCGATGGAGATTGCGGACCCCGAGCGCGATGCTGGCCGGATCGCAACACTCAATGCCGCACTCAGCCATGGCTATGGATGGGCCGGTTTGTTGCGGCAGGCGCTGATGGCGAGCGACGCCGCGCTCGCAGGCGTATCGAGCATTTCGGATGTGGATCACGAATTCCTGGGCTATAACGTCGAGCAGTGGACGATCAGCCTGCGCGGACGGATATTGGTGCGCCTGGGTATGTTCGACCAAGCGCGCGCGTGCTTCGAACAGATGATCGGCCTGGAGGCGTTGGGCGATCCCACCGTCCATTTCGTGCCGCATTTCGGCTATGTCGATCTGGCTTGGTGTTTGGGGGACGCCGCACTCGCTGCCGAGCACGCCGCAGAGGTCGTCGCAATCGCGGAACGCCATCCCAGCGCCTACATGCTGCTTTATGCGTCCACATGCGAAGGAATGGCGTATGCGATCGGGCGCGATTACACCCGTGCCGCCAGGAGCTTCGACCTGAGCCTACGGGTTCTGCAGGACACCCGCGCCGCCCGGGAAGCGGAACCCGAAATTCTTGCGTATTCGGCCGATTGCCACGCACGGCTCGGCGACGAGCGTCAGGCGATCTCGTTCGCGCGTAGAGCGATTGCAAGCGCACGTGCACGTGACGGCAGACTGCCCGAATGCCGGGCGAGCGTTACGTTGGCCGCCACGCTTCTCGCGGCCGGGGAAAGCGCCGCAGCCGAAGAGGCGAAGTCGCTGCTCAGAAGAGCGGAGACTCTGATCCATGTCACCGGCGCCCGGATCTATGAGCCGCTACTGCAAGAGGCCCGAGCCTGTGCGGGCTGATAAAGTGCCTGGTTCTCGGCGCCATGCGAGCAGCGTGAACTCGCTGAGGCCATAGCCGTCGATCACCCGGGTCTTCGCGCCGAAGGCCGAGTGGCAATAGTCTTCCCACTTCGGCGGATCGGTCCCGTAGAGTCCATGCGAGTCCAGCGTTCCGCCTCGGCCCGCTGTCACGAAGTTGACGGCAAAGCCGAGCCTGCTGGTCCCATAGAGATCCTCGAGTGTGCGGGCTACCAGGGATTCCCAAACCTCGCGCGATTCATGCACTTGGATGTTGAACACCCCGCTGGCCACCGAGTAATCCGCGACGCGAGGACTTCTCGTTCCGACCTCGAACGAGATCTTCCTGCGATCCTGCCGAAGGTCACGCGCGGCCCGGATCATCGTGTCCGAGAGGTCAACGCCGAGATAGTCGATCTCCGCGTTATCGTGGCGCCAGTCGAGATAGTCGATGAGAGCCCCGTATCCGCAGCCTAAGTCGTTCAACGAGAACGGCGACCCAAAGTCGCAGAGTTTCAACAGTTGCACGAACCGCATCTGCTGCGTCGGCAGACAGGTCCAGTCCACACCGAGGGGGATCGGGCCGAACTCCGTGATCCGCTTCGAATAGTAGGCATCGACCGCGGAATAGACGCTGCCGAAACCGGCGTCGTGATCCGTCCCCACCACCGGAAGCTCGGCCGGGTCAGTGGCCACTCGAGCCGGCTTGCGTAGCGGATCCAGTCGACGGCCGCATCGGCAGAGAGATGGTCAGATAATTCCGGTAGTCGAAGAAGAACAACGGCGTCGCGTTCTCCGAAACTATAACGCGGCTTGCATCCATTTCGCGTCCATCGTGGGCGCGCATGGAGCAGGGCAGCGGCTGGTCCCTTGCCAGATTGGCGATCAGGGCGTTCACGATGCGCTCATCGCCGTTTTCCGAGGTATCGGACGCAAAATGGGGAAGCTTCGCGAGTTGCTCGAACCACCAGTTCTTCGCAGGATCATTGGCGATCCCGCCTAGTCCGAGAAGCCTCGCCGTTTCGACGAATGGCCGCCCTCCTCTGAAGATCTGGAACTCTCTCTGCAGAGCAGCGATCTCTGCGATGCCGCCGTAGTTGGGCGACGCTGGATCCCGCGAAAGAGAATGGCCAAAGCGCAAGTTGAAGAGGTCGAGGAATGTCGGGATGTAAATGTCCTCTGCCCTCACTCCAATGCCCATGATATCGCTCCTCATTGTTCGCGCTGCTTTGTCGCAGGCAAGTTTACCCTATACTGAACATGGAATGCACTCCAATTCTGCTCTGGAATAGATCGCTCGGACATGCACCCAGGGCTCGGGTTATGACTCGGCGTGACGGCCTGACCCTCAATCTGCGCCGAAATGTGATCCCACCGTGGAGTGTGCCCCCGGGGGTGGACACGTTAGGCGATTTTAATTGACCGCCGTTCTTTGCTGGGCTTCCGGAGTATGGAAGCCATGACGAAGTATCGGTACCACAGCGCGGCGTTCAAACCCCCGCGACCCTGGAGTCCTAGATCTCCGAGTTCGGCTCGAGCGAGCGCACGTCCCTCAGCCCGATTCCTTGCGCCTCGTCCTGATTGTCGGTTGCTGTCGCGCCCTGAGCCAGGTAGCACATAGGTCACACGACGGCGCGTACCGGAACAATGATGAGCAAACGTCGTCAGAAAAAAACTCACGCTACCCGCTGGCTCTGCGAGGTCCAGCAGTCACCAATGTGTCAATCGCAAACCTGCAGAGTCGCCCTCCGAAGGCGAAGGTCGCTCGTTCGAATCGTGTCGGGGCCGCCACGGTCATGAACCTCGTTATCGAAGGTGTGAGGCAGATGCGCGGCACGTCCGCCTGCCAGGTGGTGGGTGCGGAGACCTGGTTTGTGACGAGTGGTTTCGCCGGGCGCACGAGCGCTGCGATCCTCGAACGCTGACGGCGGTGTCGCATCCCCTCAGTGATCTCCGCATTGTGGAGGTCTCGGCCTTCATCGCCGCCCCGCTCGGCGGCATGACGCTGGCACAGCTCGGTGCCGACGTGATCCGCATCGACCCGATCGGCGGCAACATCGACATCGCACGGTGGCCGCTCGCCCCGGACGGGACGAGTCTCTATTGGGCGGGATTGAACAAGGCGAAGCGGTCGGTCACGCTCGCGCTCAATACGCCGGAGGGGCAGGAGTTGGCGCGCGCGCTGATCTGCGCACCAGGCGTGGGCGGCGGCAACCTCCTGACCAACCTGCCGGCCGCGACGGGCTGGATGAGCTACGACGCGCTCGTGCGATCGCGCCCCGATCTCGTCATGATGCGGCTGACCGGAAATACTGATGACAGTGCCGCCATCGACTACACGATCAACTGCGCCAGCGGCTTCCCGCTCGCGACCGGGACGGGCGAGGCGCCGGTGAATCACGTTCTGCCCGCCTGGGACATCGCCGCCGGCCTCACACTGGCGACCGGCTTCCTCGCCGCGGAGCGGATGCGAACGCGCACCGGGGAGGGGCAGGAGGTGACTCTGTCGCTGGCCGACGTGATGCTGGCGAGCGTGTCCAATCTCGGCTACGTCGCCGACGTTCAGGTGAACGGGACGGTTCGACCGCCGTTGGGAAACGACCTCTACGGCGCGTTCGGTCGGGATTTCGGCACCGCGGATGGGCGGCGGATCATGCTGGCGGCGATCTCCAACCGCCAGTGGCGCGCAATCGGCAAAGCGACGGGACTCGCGTCGCGGTTGGCGATGATCGGGCCGATGATGCAGGTGGATCTGGACACCGAGGGCGGCCGTTTCGAGGCGCGCCACGCGATCGCGGCGGTGCTCGAGCCATGGCTCGCGCGGCATACGTTGGCTGAGATCGGCGCGGCCTTCAGCGGCAGCGGCGTGCTGTGGGGGCCGTATCAGGATTTCGGCCAGCTCGTGCGCGACGACCCGCGCTGTTCACCGGAAAACCCGATCTTCGCCGAGATCGAGCAGCCTGGCGCCGGCCGCATCCTGGCGAGCACGCAACCGCTTGGTTTCAGTAGGAGCGGCCGAACGCCACCCCGTCCGGCGCCGCGGCTTGGCGAGGACACGGAAGCCGTGCTGACGGAGCTGCTCGGCATCTCCTCTGCACAATACGCCAAGCTGCATGATGCGGGGGTGGTCGCCGGGCCGAAGGGGCTGGCGGTATGACCGTGCAGGCCCTCGCACCCGGCTTCCTGCGCAAGACGGCCGACGCGGTTGACGCCTGTCGCGATTATGTCCGGCAAGCACAACACGCGTGCCACGGCGTCGTGGCGCCCGGCGGCCGCATCGATTCCGCCCTTCTGGAAGCCGAACAGCGGCGCGTCCATGGCTTTGCCTGGATCGCGACGGTGGTCGAAGGACTGGCGCAACTGCACGGTTGGGCCGCGCGCCTCGACCTCGCCGGGCGGCTCGGCGCCGGCGAGGAGTTGCTGCTCCGGATCGGCTTCGGCGAGTATCTCGCCCAGCTGATCGGCGGTCTGCCGATGGGTCAAAACGAGATCGTTCGACCCGTAGATCTCGGCCTGTCCGCCGCTGCCGCGGCTTTGGCGGAGTTGCCGTCGGTCCGTTGGTTCCTCGCCGAAGGTCAAACGCCGCAAGTTCGGCGCAATCTTGCGGATCGCCTCGCGGACGGATGGCGGCCGGACGAGACGCTCGGGGACGCGACGCTCGACATGGTGCGCGACCAGTTCCGCCGCTTCAGCGACGAGCGGATCGCACCCGGAGCGCATGGCTGGCATCTCGCGGATGTGCTGATCCCCGACGAGATCGTCGCGGAGATGGCGGCGCTGGGCGTCTTCGGCGTTTGCATCGACCCGGAATACGGCGGGCTTGGCCTCGGCAAGCTCGCCATGTGCGTCGTCTCCGAGGAATTAAGCCGCGGCTGGATCGCGGCCGGCTCGCTCGGCACCCGCTCGGAGATCGCGGGTGAGCTGATCTCGACCAACGGCACGTTGGAGCAGAAGCGGCGATGGCTGCCCGGCATCGCCTCGGGGCAGGTGCTGCCGACCGCGGTGTTCACCGAGCCCGACACCGGCTCCGACCTCGCCTCCGTCAGGACCCGCGCTGTGCGAGACGAGGCGCAAGGTTGGCTCATCATCGGCAGCAAGACCTGGATCACGCACGCTTCGCGCAGCGATCTGATGACGGTGCTCGCGCGTACGGAGGCCGTTGCCGGGCACAACGGGCTGTCGATGTTCCTCGCGGCAAAAACGCGAGGCGCGCCGGACAACCCGTTTTCGGACCCAGGCCTGAGCGGCAGCGAAATCCCCGTGCTGGGTTATCGCGGCATGAAGGAGTACGTGCTCACGTTCGAGGGTTTCGCGGTGTCGACCGACGGGCTGCTCGGCGCGGAGACGGGGGCCGGATTTCGCCAGCTCATGCGGACGTTCGAGGGCGCACGCATCCAGACCGCCGCCCGCGCGGTCGGCGTCGCGCGCAACGCATTCGATATCGGCTTGCGGTACGCGCTGGAGCGACGGCAATTCGGCAAGGTGCTGCTGTCGTTTCCGCGCGTCTCGGACAAGCTGGCGATGATGCTGGTCGAGACGGTGATCGCGCGCGAGCTGACGTATTTCGCGGCCCGAACGAAGGACGCGGGCGACCGATCCGACATCGAGGCGGGCATGGCAAAGCTGCTCGCGGCACGAGTGGCGTGGAGCAATGCGGATGCCGCGGTGCAGATCCATGGCGGCAACGGCTACGCGCTGGAATACGAGATCAGCCGCGTGCTCTGCGACGCGCGCATCCTGAACATATTCGAGGGCGCGGCCGAGATCCAGGCAAGCGTGATCGGGCGGGGGTTGCTGGTCCGCCAAGTTTAGAACGACCGCTTGCCGCACGTCGGAGGAAGTCGCAGACGCGCACATACGATCATTGTATCTGGCGCCAGGGTTGCCGATCATCGGGATCCGCGGCGGCAAGCCGGCGGTGATCGCGACGGAATATCGTCGGGCGACAACGGTCGCAAAAAGCGCTTTCCTGCTGCGCCGCCCAGCGGCCGTCCCGCCTGTCGGCGGGGCGTGGGTGACGCAACGGAGGAAACGCAGTGAAGATCACGAGCTACAAGACGTTCCTGGTCGACGCGGGCCGCGCCAACTACATCTTCGTCAAGCTGCGCACGGATAGCGGGCTCGAGGGCGTGGGCGAAGCAACCGTCGAGTGGAACGAGAAGGCCGTCGTCGCCGCCCTCGAGGAAGCCGGCGAGTTTCTGATAGGCAAGAACCCGTTCGCGATCGATTCCCTGATAGCGACGCTGCACCGGAATTCCTACTGGCGCACCGGCGTCGTGTTCCGCAGCGCCCTGAGCGGCGTCGAGGCCGCGATGTTCGACATCAAGGGCAAGGCGTTGGGCGTGCCGGTCTACGAGCTGCTCGGCGGCAAGCACCGCGACACCGTGCCCTGCTACGGCAACGGCTGGTTCGCTGGCGCAAGAACCGCGCAGGATTTCGCGCGCAAGGCCGAGGAAGCGGTGCGCATGGGCTTCCGTGCACTGAAGTGGGATCCGTTCGGTGCCGCCTATCTGGAGATGGACCGCCCGGCCCGGAACCGCACGATCGAGATTGTCGAGGCGGTGCGCGGGGCGGTGGGGCCCGACATCGACCTGATGATCGAAGTGCACGGCCGCCTGAACGTGCCGACCGCGATCGCGATGTCGCGTGCGCTGGCCAAGTTCGAGCCGCGTTGGCTCGAGGAGCCGGTGCCGCCGGAGAGCATCGATGCGCTCGCCGACGTGCGCGCCAATAGCCCGATCGCGATCGCGACGGGCGAGCGCTACTTCGAGCCCGAGCGCTTCATGGAACTGATCACCAAGCGCGCCGTCGACATCCTGCAGCCGGACGTCGGCCATGTTGGCGGGATGCTGGAGGCGCAGCGCATCGCCGCGATGGCGCATGCACGTTTCCTGCCGGTGGCGCCGCACAACCCGACCGGTCCGGTCATGAACGCAATGACCCTGCAGCTCGCGGCGACGATTCCGAATTTCTGCACCCTCGAGACGATCGCCGTGGATGTGCCGTGGCGGCGCGAAATCGTGCACGAGTCGCTGACGTTCACGAACAGCGAAATTCGGATCCCCGATCAACCCGGCCTCGGGCTGGAACTGGACGAGGAGGCGTGCGCGCGGCACCCCTACGTGCGACGCCCGATTCGGCAGTTCGAGCCCGATCACATTTCCGCTCGCCGCGACGACGGCGTGCCGTTCGTGACGGCGCAACCCGCCGCGGCGTAACCGCGCGACCCGCGCCCGCACGGCGGGCGCGGAAACCGAGCTTGGCAGCGAGCGTTCCCCGCCTGACGAGGTGGGGAACTGACGCGCTCGATGCCTGCGATCTTCTCTCCGAGCGCGAATGTCTTAGCGAAGGCGTCGATCGTGACGCTGGCGGGCGTGATGATCGGAGGCGTCGGGTGGTGGTGGCTCTGACCGCGCACCGACTACCGGCGGGGTGTCCGCTTCACGCTCGACAGCGGGCGCCCTTCAGCCATGAGCACCACGTCGCCGGACTCGGGATCGACTGCCGGTTCTGTCACGACACGGTGGAGGTGTCTGAGACGGCCGGACTCCCGCCGACCCTAACCTGCATGACCTGCCACTCGCAGATTTGAACGAATGCGGATCTGCTCGCGCCGGTGCGCCAGAGTTTCGTCGACGACAAGCCGATCGGGTCGGTGCGGGTCTACGATCTGCCCGACTACGGCCGGCGAGCGCGATCTACGACACCGAGTGGACGCGCACCGCCGACGCGCCATCGCCCGCGGCGCTGCTGGCGCACTACCACGTGCCCGATCGTCCGCTCACTGAATGCTCGATCTGCCACCGATGCGCGCGCGACCCCGATCTCGCCGATCTGGCACGCGCCTATCCCGCGATGTGCGAGGTGCTGGCGAGCAAGGAGGCGCGGCGGCGCGTGTTGCAGCTCATGGCCGCAAGCGCACGACACGAAGCTTACCATCGGCACCGTCAACACAGTGCTGCTCGTCTCCAGCAGCTTCGCCTACGCGATCAGCATGCCCCTGCTCGGTGCGGACGACGATCGCGGACTGCTGCGCGCGATCGGCGTGACCGCGCTGCTTGGCATCGCGTCCCTCGCGCTGAAGGGCCTCGAATGGTCGGGCTGGCCGATCCTCTGACGCGGCGGATCGTGCCGGTCGTGCTGCATGGCGGACTCGGCCAGCCGGTTCAGCCGGCGTCACCCTTGCCCGGGCGCGTACGCTAACCGTCTGACTGTTCGGGCAGTCGATCCGGCTAGCAATCAGGGCGCGCCCGGGATAGATGTCGTGGACGAGAGGAACGACGATGCCGGAATTCGATCGTCTGCCGATCTGTTTGGTCGGCTGCGGCGGAATGGGAATGCGGCATCTCGCCGGCTACGCGGCGCTCGCCGGAACCGGACTCTCCAATACCGACCTCGTCGCGGTCTGCGACATCTGCGCCGAGAGCGCCGAACGGGCGGCCGGCGAGGCGGAACGGCTGCTCGGCCGCCGTCCCCGGGTGCATACGTCCGTTTCCGACGCGATCGCAGATCCCGCGGTCGCCGGGTTCGACGTCGTGACCGACGTGTTCAGCCATGCGGCCGTGGTGATACCGGCGCTGACGGCGCGCAAGCCGGTGCTGTGCGAGAAGCCGCTTGGCCTGACCGTGCGCGCGTGCAAGGCGATGATCGATGCCGCCAATCGCACAGGCACGAACCTCGCTACCGCCGAGAACTACCGGCGCGATCCGCCGAACCGCGTGGCGAAGGCGGTGATCGACAGCGAGTTGCTCGGCCACATTCATCTGATGTCGCAGTTCTCGGTCGGCGGCGACGATCAGGTCATCATCACGCCGTGGCGGCACATGAAGGCTCGCGGCGCGATCGGCATGGACATGGGCGTCCACTACACCGACATCATCCAATACTATCTCGGCCCATTCGAATCGATGGAGGGCCACGGGTTCATTGCCGAACCCATCCGCCGCCTGCGCGACACGGGCGAGCCGATCACGCCGACCGGCGAGGACAGCGTCGTCGGCACACTGCGGATGAGATCGGGCGTGCTGGTGCAGCTTTCCTACGTGCCGTCCGGGCGCGGCATGCGCTGGTATCAGCGCAGCGTGCATGGCCGGCTCGGGTCGCTCGAGATTCCGCGCGACAGAAGCGGCGGCGCACCGGTGCTCAGACTTGCCGATCGCACGCTGCGCGGACGCGAGTTGCTCGCGGAGTTGCCGGAATTCGAGCTGGACGAAGTGACGGCGCGCCTGTTCGGCAGGGATGCCGCCGAATACGAGATCCCGTTCCCTCGGGCCGACGCCGGGCATATCGCAATCGAACTGCACGATTTCGCCGCCGCGGTGCTCGGCAACCGTGCGCCCGAGATCGACGGCGACGGCGGGCTCACGGCCGTCGCGGCGCTGCTCGGCATCTACGAAAGCGGCCTGCTCGGGCGCGCGGTGACGATGGACGAGGTTTTGGACGGGCGCGTGTCCGGCTATCAGGACGAGCTTGACCGCGCGCTCGGTCTGTTGGCCCCGGCGTGAAGGGACGCCGATGAAGATCGACAGCGTCGAGACGTTTATTGCGCACAATTGGATGTTCGTGCGGATCCGAACGGATAGCGGGATCGAGGGCATCGGCGAGTCGACCTTTTTCGCCTTCCCCGAAGCCGCAGCCGCCGTCGTCGCACGCTATGCGCCGACGCTGCGTGGCGCGGACCCGATGCGCGCAGAGTTCATCTTCCTCGAGCTCTACCGCAACGCCTCGATGCGCGGGATGGCGATCGGCGGCGCGCTGAGCGCGATCGATCAGGCGCTGTGGGATATCCGCGGCAAGCATTTCGAAGCCCCGGTCTGGCAGCTGCTCGGCGGCCGCGTGCGCGACCGGGTGCGCGCGATGCTCGTGATCGATTACGGCACGACAGATGCCGTCGTGGCAAGCTGCCGCGATGCGGTCGCCCGCGGATATACCGCGCTGAAGATCCTGCTGTTCCAGGAAGAGCATCACCGCATGCGCCACGGCGCGCGGCTGCAGGATCTCGTCGATCGCGCGGCGGCGATCCGCGACGCGGTGGGATGGGAGATCGATCTCGGCATCGAGCTGCATCGCAACATGGTCCCCGGGGAATCGCTCGCGCTGATCCGGGAGCTGGAGCAGTTCCGGCCACTGTTCGTCGAAGACCCGATCGTGCCCGATAGCGTCCTTTCGTTCGGCGAAGTCGCCGCGAAAGCGCGCGTGCCGATGGCGGCGGGGGAGCGGAACACGACGATCTGGGAGTTCCGCGAATACGTCGAGCACGGCAATCTGCATCACGTCCGACCGGATGTCGGAATCGCCGGCGGGATCACGCATGTGAAGAAGATTTGCGCGCTCGCGGAGGCACACCATCAGGGCGTGATCCCACACGCCGTCCCGTCCGGACCGGTCGCGACCGCCGCACAGGTGCAGCTCGGCGCGTGCGTGCCGAATTGGGAGGTGCAGGAGCATCGCGAGCAGGACCGTGCGCCGTGGTCGAAGGTCGTCGATGCGATCATCCCTGTGCGCAAAGGATTTTTCGCTATTCCCGACACACCTGGGCTGGGTATCGCCTTCGATGAGGCAGGTGCCGCGACGGTGCCGGTGATCGGCCGCGACCGTCCGACTTCCCGGCGCGAGGACGGGTCGATCGCGTTCCGATGATCGTCGACAGCCATAGCCACGCCTGGCCGCGCTGGCCGTACGACCCGCCGGTTCCGGATGACGGGCGCGGCGCGGTCGAGCAGCTTCTGTGGGAGATGGACCGGAACGGCGTCGACCGCGCGGTGCTCGTATGCGCGCGCATCGACCGGAACGCCGAAAACAACGAGTACGTCGCCGAATGCGTGGCGCGACACCGCGACCGGCTACACCAGTTCGCCGACGTCGATTGCAGATGGTCGCCCGAGTATCACACGAACGGCGCAGCCGACCGGCTGCGGGCGCTGGCGGACCGGATTGCCGTCGAGGGGATCACGCATTATGTCGAACCGGAGAATGATGGCTGGTTCCGCAGCGACGGAGGCATGGCGTTTTTTCGCGCGGCGGCGGAGCGAAACCTGATCGTCAGCCTCGCCGCTTCGCCCGATTGGCAGAATGACATTCGCGCCGTTGCGCGTGGGTTCCCGACGCTGCCGATCCTATGCCATCACCTCGCCGGCATCGGCGGTTGGAGTGGTGGCCGCGAAGCAGGGGTGCGCGAGGTCGTCGCGTCGGCCACCTACGAGAACATCCTCGTGAAGGTCTCGGGCTTCTACTACGGCTCGCAGGTCCCGTGGGAGTATCCGCACAGCGACGCGCTCTGGATCGTGCGCGCACTCTATGAGGCTTTCGGCGCGCATCGCCTGTGCTGGGGATCGGATTATCCGGTGGTCCGCCGCGCCCTGACCTATCGGCAGGCCATCGAGGCGTTCCGCACGCATTGCACCTTCGTCTCGCCTCCCGATCGCGAGGCGATCCTGGGCGGCACGCTCGACACCGTGCTTCGCGCGCGCCGGCCGGTCGGGGTATCCGCATGAGGCGGATCGGCCTCGCCTGCAATGCGCCAACGCAAGCGCGATGCCTGAACGACGCTGTCCGTGCGCGGGTGGAAACACTCGGCGAGTTCGTCGTCGACACCTTCGACGAACCGTCGAGCTGGGACACACCCCCACCATCGAACCCCGAAGCGGCGGCTCGCTTCGTCGCTTTCGCGCGCGACCTCGATCTCGTCATGATCAGCCACGGCGCGCCGCGCATCGACGCAACGATCCTCGACGCGGCGCCGCGGCTGCGCTTCATCGGCGAGCTGGAAGGCGACCGTTTCGCGCGCCGCATCGACGTCGACGCGGCGGCGGCGCGTGGCGTGAAGATCGTTGATACCACGCACGGCTCGTCCTATCCGGTTTCCGAGTGGGCGCTCGCCATGATGATGATCGGCCTGCGCAACGCCGGCAGCCTGTTCCGGCGCATGATCGCGGGCGAAATCATCACGCAGGAGAGCAAGCGCGCCGACCCCGGCTATTTCCGCGGCGAGCTGACCGGCAGGCGGGTGGGGCTGATCGCCTGCGGCCATATCGGGCGGCGGCTGCTGGAGCTGCTGAGGCCGTTCCGCTGCGGCGTCCTCGTGCATGATCCCCACGCATCGCGGCTGCTAGCCGATAACTACGACGTTACCCTGACGTCCCTCGACGCGGTGATGTCGCTCGCCGACGTCGTCGTCTGCCTCGCCCCACTGACGCCGGAAACCCGTCGGATGATCGGCGCGCGCGAACTCGCTCTGCTGCGGCATGGGGCCGTATTCGTCAACGTCTCCCGCGGCCCCGTCGTCGATTCGGATGCGCTGATCGCGCGACTTCGACGCGGCGACATCGTCGCTTGCCTCGACGTCTTCGACCCCGAGCCGGTGCCGCCCGATAGTCCGGTGCGCAGCATGCCCAACGTGTTCCTCACCCCGCACATCGCGGGTGTGACGGCCGATAGCGGACCGCGCTTCGTCGATCTCATGGTCGACGAGATGCGCCGCTTCCTCGAAGGCCATGAGACGCGGCATGATCTACGGCCCAGGTTCTAGCGCAAGGGAGGAGCAATGACCGCGAACACCGCGGCGATCCTGGTCCGGCCGGATACCCCGGTCGACGCCCGCCGGCGGCGCGGGGCCCGCGGCGGGCGCGTGATCTCGGGCGCCGAGTCGCTGCTATTCATGGCTCCGGCGCTGCTGCTCTCGGTGGCGCTCGTGCTCTATCCGCTGCTGAACGGCACGCGACTCGCCTTCACCAATGCATCGCCGCTGTCGAAGCGGCTTCGCTATGTCGGGTTCGATAATTTTACGCGGCTCCTTAGCGATGACGGTTTCTGGACAGCCGTGCTCAACAGCATCGGTCTCGTCGCGGTGTCCGTCGGCTTGGCGCTCACGATCGGCTACCTCATCGCGCTGCTGTGCGATGCGATGGCGCGCGGCGTCACATTGTTCCGCACCGCGGTATTCCTCGTCTGGGTCGTGCCGTGGATTTCGGTCGCGATCCTCTGGGGCTGGTTGTTCGACGCGAATTACGGACTGCTCAATGCAATTCTGCAGAACCTCGGCGTCATCTCGGCGCCGGTGAATTTCCTCGCCGATCCCACACTCGCGCGGATGATGCTGGTAATCGCGTATGTCTGGCGCATGACGCCGTTCATGATGATCATCTCGATCGCGGCGCTGCGCGGGGTTCCCCGCGAGTTGCGGGAGGCGGCGAGCATCGACGGTGCCGCGTACTGGCAGCAGCAGCGCGCCGTGGTGTTCCCGCTCGTGCGGCCGACGCTCATCACTGTCGCTGTGCTCGACATCATCCGGCTGATGCAGGAGATGACGCTGCCCTGGGTGCTGACCAAGGGCGGCCCGGTGAATGCGACGGAGGTCCTGAGCCTCTACACTTACAAGCTTGCATTCCAGCGCTGGGATTTCGGGCTCGCCTCCGCCTCGGGCGTGCTCTGGCTGGTGATGATCGGCGCCTTTGCGTTCGTCGCAACACGCTGGATGGCGCGACGCTGATGGCCGCTCTCATGCGCCGCAGCTTCCCGGCGGTTTGCGCGGCGATCGTCGCGATCGGCCTGCTGTTCCCGATCGCCTGGATGCTCTCGACGGCGATCAAGGAGCACGCCGACGTCTTCGTCTATCCGCCGGTGTGGATCCCCGAGCGCATCACCTTCGCCGCGTTCGGTGAATCGCTGCGCGGCGACATGCTCCGATTCCTGCTCAACTCGCTGCTGATCGCCGCCTGCACGGCATTGCTCTCGACGTTCACCGGGGCGCTCGCCGCGTATCCGATGTCGCGCCGCCGGACCACCGTAACCCGCGTGGCGCTCGGCTACCTGATCGCGTCG
Organism: Acetobacteraceae bacterium; assembly: GCA_036265085.1. Classification (GTDB taxonomy): domain Bacteria; phylum Pseudomonadota; class Alphaproteobacteria; order Acetobacterales; family Acetobacteraceae; genus DATAPS01. The sequence continues at coordinate 13,876 of DATAPS010000315.1, forward strand.
ATCGCCTTTCCCGCCCCGCTGCTGCTGATCTCGACCTATATCGTAGCCGCGCAGCTCGATGTGATCGACACCTACGCGATCGTCATCCTGGTGAACTGCGTGTTCACACTGCCGGTCTGCATCTGGACGCTGAAATCGTTCTTCGACGGGCTGCCGATCGAGGTCGAGGAGGCCGCCATGATCGACGGCGCCGGCCCGCTCCGCACGCTGCTGCGGATCGTCGGCCCGATGGCGCGGCCGGGGCTCGCTGCTGCGGCGATCTACGCTTTCGTGACGGCTTGGAACGACCTGACGATCGGGCTGACGCTGACCACGTCGACCGACATGCGGCCGCTGCCGGCAGGGATCAGCGTGACCTTCCTGCAGGAATTTCAGTATCAGTGGCCGGAGATGATGGCGATCGCGACGCTTGCGACGCTGCCGATTCTTGCGCTGTTCGTCGCGTTCCAGAACAATTTCATCGAGGGAGTCACGGCGGGAGCCGTCAAACAGTAGGGCGGACTTCAATCCGCCGCTCGTGCCGGACCAAAATGGCGGACTGCAGTCCGCCCTACAAAGGAGGGAACACACGTGAAACCAGCCGTTCTTGCCCTTGCCGCCTCTCTCGGCCTCGCCGCCATCGCGCCCGCGCGCGCGGATACCACGATCTCCTTCATGGGCTGGGTCAACATGTTCGACTTCCAGAAGCCGGGCTGGGCCCGAATCATGGAGAACTGGTCGAAGGCCCATCCCGACATCAAGATCAACTATATCGGCACGCCAGCCGAGGACACCTTGCGGCAGGCGACCGCCGCGATCCTCGCAAAGCGGCCGCCCGACATCTTCCAGGTCTCCGCGTCCTGGGTGCAGCAGCTGGATGATCAGGATGCGCTCGAGCCGCTTGGGCCGCTGATGGGTAAGGACGAGCTCGGTAAGTTGTGGAAGACCGGTGTCGAGGCGCTGACGATCGAAGGCAATTTGGATGCGGTGCCCTGGCTGCCAGCGCCGACGCTGTGGGTCTACAACCGAAACCTGTTCAAGCGCGCCGGGCTCGATCCGGACAAGCCGCCGACGACCTGGAAGGAGTTCGTCGCCGACGTCGACATGATCTGCGCGCTGCCGGCGGACGCGAACGGCAAGACCTTCGGGGTCGTCTTGCGCTCGTCGCGCGACGTGATCGCGATGTCGTCGATGCCCTACTTCGTCTGGGGCTTTGGCGGCGAAACGGTGAACGCGAAAGGCAAGCAGGACTGGAACAATCCCGGCGCCGTCGCCGCCTTTTCCTGGATCCGCGACATGATCCAGAAAGGCTGCAGCCCCGATGCCGCCGACACGCAGGTCGCGCGCTCGCTGTTCGCGCAGGGCCGCGCCGGATTCGAGCTCGACGGGCCGTACATCAAGGGGCTCGTCAAGACGATGTCCGACGGCAAGCTGCAATTCGGGCCGGACAAGGACGCCTGGGTGGTGCCCGCACTCCAGGGCATGGACGGCAAGACGCGAATCGTCGGCGGCGCGAACGTGCTCGCGATCAGCAAGCAGTCGAAGAACAAGCAGGCGGCGGCGATATTCGTCCGCTTCCTGCTCGATGACCCGGACTCGGTGAACTACTTCTATGAAACGTCGCAGCAGATCACGACGAGCAATCTGGACGTGATCCGCAACGGGCCGATGGGCCGCGACCCTTATCTCAAGCAGTACATCGATGCTTGGAACAACGTGAACCTGCTGCCGGTCAAGAGTCCGAGGGTGGACGCGATCCTCGACGATGTGGGGCTCTCGTTGCAGAAGGTCATCCACGGCGCTGATCCGGCGGCGGAGATGAAGAGCATGACGCAGGCGATGCAGGACGTGGATCGCTGAGCGTGCTTCGGGCCGCCGTCATCGGCGCGGGGTGGTTCGCCGCCCAGAACCACATCCCCGTGCTCGCGCGACGGCCCGAAGTCGTGCTCGACGGCGTCTGCCGGCTTGGTGCGGAGCCCCTGGAGCGGGTCCGAGCGCATTTCGGGTTCGCCTTCGCGTCGGAGGACTATCGCGAGGTCCTTGCGCGGAAGCCGGACATCGTGGTCGTTGCCTCGCCGCACGACCTGCACCACGAGCACGCGCGCGCCGCGTTGGAGGGCGGAGCGCACGTCCTCGTCGAAAAGCCGATGACGCTGCGGCCGGAGGATGCGTGGGATCTCGTGGCGATCGCCGCGCACGCCGGGCGGCATCTGCTCGTTGCCAATGGCTATCATTATCTCCCGCACTTCGATCGCGTCCGCGCCGCAGTCGGCCGGGTTGGGCGCGTCGAGCACGTCTCCTGCGTGTTCGCATCGGCGACGCGGCCTGTGTTCTCCGGCACGGTCGGGTTCAAGCGCTGGCAGACCACGTTCTTCCGCCCGGACATCTCGACCTGGCAGGCGCCCGAGCGCGGCGGCGGGTTCGCGTACGGCCAGCTCTCGCACTCGATCGCGCTGATGTTCTGGCTCACCGGCCTCTGTCCCGAGCAGGTCTCCGCCTGCACCTGGAACGAGTCCGGAATCGATCTGCACGACGCGGCGGCCGTCCGGTTCGCCGGTGGTGCGATCGCGAGCGTCGCGGGCGCTGCTTCCGTACCCGAAGGCCAGGAGGCGCGGCTCCGCCTCGCTGTTACTGGCGACGAAGGGATCCTCGATCTCGACGTCGATCTCGGCCGCTGCGTGCTCGCGCGCCACGATGGCACGGCCGAGACCGTTCCGGCGCCCGCCGGTGGCTGGCGCTACACGTGCGACGGTCCGGTCGAACAGCTTGTCGAATTGGCGCTCGGGCGCGGCGAGAACCGTTCGCCCGGCGAAATCGGTGCGCGCACTGTCGCGGTGATCGCCGCAATGTTGCAATCGGCGCGCGCGGACGGTGGCGCCGTTGTGTGCGCGCGCCGAGGGGAGGAGCAACTTGCCGGCGAACGCCGCAACACTCGATCATGATCCTCGGGCTCGGCTGATGCACCGTCAGCCGGCCGTCGCGCCGGTCCGCGGCTGAAGGAGATACGACGTGAAGATCAAGAGCATCCGCGCCTTCCCGTTCCGCCGGCCGGCGCCGGATGTTTCGGGAAAGTGCCGCGCCGGGTGGCAGGACGACGCGGAGGTGGCGAACCCGATGTCGCGCTATCCCCGCTACAAAGCCCGACGTGCCTACTGGCGTCCGGCGCTGGACGCGATCGGATGCCTCGTGACAGCCGAGGACGGCAGTTGGGGATTCGGCACCGGCCGCATGGGCGCGCCGGCGATCTCGATCATCAACGACCATCTCGGCAAGCTGCTCGAAGGCGAGCCGTGCCTCGCGACCGAGCGGCTGTGGGACATGATGTACCGGCTTGCCTCGCCCTACAGCGCCGCGGGCATGGCGTCCTACGCCATCAGTGCGATCGATCTGGCGTTGTGGGATCTCAAAGGCCGCGTGCTCGGCCGTCCGGTCTACGAGCTGCTCGGCGGCCCCGCGCGCGATCGGATCGAATGCTACGCAACCGGCAACGACACCGACTGGTACATGGAGCTCGGCTTCCGTGCGACCAAGCTCGCCTGTCCCTACGGCCCGGCGGATGGCCTCGACGGTCTGGCCGGCAACGAGCGACTGGTCGCGAAGGCGCGCGAGCTGATCGGCGACGAAATCGATCTTATGCTCGATTGCTGGATGGCGTTCGATGTCGAATTCGCCGTGCGCCTCGCGGAACGGCTGAGGCCATATCGCCTGAAATGGATCGAGGACTGCCTGATTCCCGAGGATTTTGACGGCTTCGCGGAAATGCGGCGGCGTCTCCCCTGGATCAGTCTCGCGACCGGCGAGCACTGGTATGCGGTCCTGCCGTTCTTCCACGCGGCGAAACACGCGCTCGTCGACATCTTCCAGCCCGATATCGAATGGGTCGGCGGCGTCACAGCGTGCGCGAAGATCTGCCACATCGCCGAGGCGTCGGGGCGTTCGGTGATGCTGCACGCCGGGATGAACACGCTGTATGGGCAGCACCTCACCTATGCGATGCCATCGGCGACCTGGGGCGAGTACTTCGTGCACGCGCCGCCCGCCGTTCCGCTCGCGCAGATGACCGTGATTCCCGGAACGCCGGTCCCCGACCGTGGCGCCGTCAATCCGCCCGACGCACCCGGATTCGGCATGGACATCGATCTCAAATGGATCGAGGCCAGCGCGGGGTAGCAGCGTAGGGCGGTCTCGACCCGCAATCTGGGTGGCGGACCGACCGTCGGGTCGAGACCCGCTCTATGGCCAAATTGCGCTTCTATGGCCAAATTGCGCTCTTTACAGATTCCTTATGCCGTGATCGGCAAAGCCACATCGCGGCCTGATGCGCACGCACCTTATTTGGCACGTGAGTTCCCCAAGGCGGTTCGAATGCTCGACATACTCGTGATCGTCCTAGGCACGGGCGGCATCCTCTTGATGGCCGCCTATGCCGCTCTCTGCGATCGGATTTAGCCCCGCGATGCTTGATCTCATTCTCGGCGGAGCGGTCGCGCTCTCGCTATTCGTCTACCTCGTCTGGGCGCTGGTGCGTCCCGAAGACTTCTGAGGGATTGCGATCGTGACCCTGAACGGCTGGCTGCAAATCAGCCTGATCCTCGCGCTTATCTTCGCGGCGGCGGTGCCGCTCGGCCGCTACATCGGGCGCGTCGCGGAAGGTAGTGTCGGCTGGCTCCGACCCGTCGAGCGCGGCTTCTACGCGCTCGCGGGCATCGACCCGAACGAGCAGATGACGTGGCGCGGCTACGCCGTCGCGCTGATCCTCATCAACGCGCTGCACTTCGCGCTGCTCTATGTGATGCTGCGCTTCCAGGACGTCCTGCCGCTGAACCCGGACGGGATCGCGGGGATGTCCCCGCGGCTCGCCTTCAACACGGCGATGAGCTTCGTGACGAACACGAACTGGCAGGCTTACGCCGGCGAGCAGGCGGCGTCCTACGGGAGCCAGATGTGGGGCCTGACGGTCCACAACTTCCTGTCTGCCGCGACCGGCATCGCGGCGGCGATCGCCATCGCGCGCGCCTTCGCGACCGGCGGCGGCAAGACGCTCGGCAACTTCTGGGTCGATCTGACGCGCATCACGCTCTACGTGCTGCTGCCGCTCACGATCGTGGTGACGATAGCGCTGATCCTCTGCGGGGTGCCGGAGACGCTCGCGGGACATGTGGACGCGATCACGCTCGAAGGCGCCAAGCAGGCCATCGCGCGCGGCCCCGTTGCGTTCCAGGAAGCGATCAAGCTGCTCGGCACAAACGGCGGCGGATTCTTCAACGCGAACTCCGCGCATCCCTTCGAGAATCCGTCGCCGCTCACCGACGTGATCGAGACATGGTCGGAGATCGTCATTCCGTTCGCGCTCGCCATAACCTTCGGCTCGATCGTGCGCGACAAGAAGCAGGGCTTCGCTCTGTTTTGGGTGATGGCGATCGTCGTCGTCGCCTGCGTCATCTTCGTCTATACCGCGGAAGCCGGCGGCAATCCGCTGCTCACGGCGGCGGGCGTGGATCCCTCGATGGGCAACATGGAAGGCAAGGAGCTGCGCTTCGGCGTGCCGCTGTCGTCGCTGTACGCGGTCACTACTACCGCGACGTCGAACGGCTCGGTGATCGCGATGCACGACAGCTTCATGCCGATCGGCGGCGGCATTCCGATCTTCCTGATACAGCTTGGCGAGATTGTGCCGGGCGGTGTCGGATCGGGGCTCTACGGCATCCTGGTATTCGCGATCCTCGCGGTATTCGTCGCAGGCCTGATGGTCGGCCGCACGCCCGAGTATCTCGGGAAGAAGATCCAGGCGAAGGAGGTGAAGCTCGCGATGCTCGCGGTGCTGATCCTGCCGCTCTCGATCCTTGGCGGAACCGCCATCGCGATCAACACGGGAAGCGGCACCGGATCGCTCGCTAACGCCGGGCCGCATGGCTTGTCCGAGATGCTGTATGCATTTTCGTCGGCGACCGGCAACAACGGCAGTGCGTTTGCCGGCCTGTCGGCCGACACGCCGCTGCTCGATTACGGGCTCGGCATCTCCATGCTCCTCGGGCGCTTCGCCTTCATGATCCCGGTGCTGGCGATCGCCGGCTCGCTGGTCGGGAAGCCGAAGCTCGCGATGAGCGCCGGCACGTTCCCGACGGACGGGCCGTTGTTCATCGGCCTTCTGATCGGCGTCATCATCATCCTGGGCGGGCTGCAATACATGCCGTCGCTCGCCCTCGGGCCGCTCGCGGAGCACTTCACGCTCGCGGCCGGCAAGACCTACTAGGACGTTTCCATGCTCGACAGGCCGTCTCCTTTGTCGGCGACCGCTTCGGCGCCATCCGCCGACGCGATCTCCCTGTTCGACGGGCGGATCATCCGCCGCGCCGCACTCGACAGCTTCGCCAAGCTCAATCCGAGAACGCTGGCCCGCAACCCCGTGATCTTCGTCACCGAAGTGGTGGCGGCGCTCACGACCGTGATCGGCATCGAGGCGCTCGTCGAGGGCGCCAACTGGCACTTTCCGCTCGCGATCGCGCTGTGGCTCTGGCTCACCGTGCTGTTCGCGACCTTCGCGGAAGCCGTGGCCGAGGGGCGCGGACGCGCCCGCGCCGAAAGCCTGCGGAAAGCCCGCAGCGAGACGCAGGCGAAGGTGCTGATACGCGGCGACGACCGCTCGCTTTATCGACCGATGGCGTCTTCGCTGCTGCAGGCGGGCGAGCTCGTGCTCGTCGAGGCGGGCGACCTCATCCCCTCCGATGGCGAGGTCATCGAGGGTGTGGCGAGCGTCAACGAGAGCGCGGTCACCGGCGAAAGCGCGCCGGTGATCCGTGAGGCGGGCGGCGACCGCTCGGCGGTCACCGGCGGCACGCTGGTCGTCTCCGACTGGCTCGTCCTGCGGATCACGGCCGCGCCCGGCAGCACCTTCCTCGACCGCATGATCGCCTTGGTCGAGGGGGCGTCGCGCCGCAAGACGCCGAACGAGATCGCGCTCGACATCCTGCTCGCGGGCCTGACGATCATCTTCCTGATCGCCGTGGTCACTCTGGTCGGGCTCGCGCACTACAGCGGCACCGACCTCAGCGTGCCCGTACTCGCAGCTCTCCTCGTCACGTTGATCCCGACCACTATCGGAGGGCTGCTGTCGGCCATCGGCATCGCGGGCATGGACCGTCTGGTGCGCTTCAACATCGTCGCGACCTCCGGCCGTGCGGTCGAAGCGGCCGGCGACGTCGACACGTTGCTGCTCGACAAGACCGGGACAATTACTTACGGCAACCGTGCCTGCTCGGCGCTCTACCCGCTTCCGGGTGTTGCCGAGCGGGCTCTCGCCGAGGCGGCGGCGCTCTCCTCTCTCGGTGACGACACCCCGGAGGGACGGTCCATCCTGTCCTTCGTTCGCGACCGTTTCGGCATCAGCGTCGAGCGGCCGGCGGGTGCGACAGTGGTTCCGTTCTCGGCGAATACGCGGGTGTCCGGCCTGGACGCCGACGGCCGGTCATGGCGCAAAGGCGCCGTCGACAGTGTGGTCAAGACGAGCGGCGGCAATGCGCCCACGGCGCTGACAACCGCCGTCGACCGGATTGCGCGGGCGGGGAGCACACCGCTCGCGGTCAGCATCGACGGCCAGCTGCTCGGCGCGATCGAACTGAAGGACATTGTCAAGCCGGACATCCGCGCGCGCTTCGACATGCTCCGCCGCATGGGCATCCGGACCGTGATGGTGACCGGCGACAACCGCATCACGGCCGCGGCGATCGCGACCGAGGCAGGCGTCGACGATTTCATTGCTGAAGCGAAGCCACAGGACAAGCTCGACTACATCCGCCGCGTGCAGGCTGAAGGGCGACTAGTCGCCATGTGCGGCGACGGCACCAACGACGCGCCCGCGCTCGCGCAGGCCGATGTGGGTGTTGCCATGCAGACCGGCACGCAGGCGGCGCGCGAAGCTGGGAACATGGTCGATCTCGACAGCGATCCGACCAAGCTGATCGAGGTCGTCGAGATCGGCAAGCAGCTCCTCATCACCCGCGGCTCGCTCACCACGTTCAGCATTGCCAACGACGTGTCGAAATACTTCGCGATCCTGCCGGCAATCTTCGTGGCGACCTATCCCGAGCTCGGTGCGCTGAACATCATGCGGCTGACCACGCCGCAGAGCGCGATCCTCTCCGCGGTGATCTTCAACGCGTTGATCATCGTGGCGCTGGTACCGCTCGCGTTGCGCGGCGTGCGCTTCAAGCCGGTGGGAGCGTCGGCGCTGTTGCGGCGCAACCTCCTCGTCTACGGCGTCGGCGGCCTGATGGCTCCGTTCGTCGGCATCAAGCTCATCGACGTCATCCTCAATCTGCTCGGACTCACCTGACCATGCGCGCGCTTCGTCCCGCCATCGTCCTCATCGCCGTGTTTACGGTGCTGACGGGCCTCATCTTTCCGATCGCCTTCTCGGGCGTGGCGACCACAGTCGTCCCCGGCGTTGCCAACGGCTCGATCATCGAGCGCGACGGCAAGCCCATCGGCTCCGCCCTGATCGGCCAGAACTTCACCTCCGACCGCTACTTCCACCCGCGCCCGAGCGCCACGCTGGACACCGACCCGAACGACTCCACCAAGACGATCCCGTCGCCGTACAACGCCGATAACTCCGCCGGCTCGAATCTCGCGCCGAGCAGCAAGGCGCTGATCGACCGCGTGACCGGCGACGTGAAAGCGATCGGCAGCACCACGCCGGTACCGGGCGACATGGTGACGACGTCGGCGAGCGGCCTCGACCCCGACATCTCGCCGGATAACGCAATGCTCCAGGTGGCACGCGTCGCGAAGGCGCGCGGGCTGCCGGAGGACCGCGTTCGAGCGCTGGTGGACGAGCATGTGACGGGACGGCTGTTCGGCCTGTTCGGCCAGCCCCGCGTGAACGTGCTGTCGCTTAATCTCGCCCTCGACCAGCTGAAGGTGTCGTAACGTCGCGGGGCGATGTCCCGCATAGACGACAGCCGCCCCGATCCCGACGCCCTTCTCGAAGCGCTCGCGCACGAGGAGCGGCCGCACGGCCGCCTCAAGATCTTCCTCGGCGCGGCGCCCGGGGTCGGCAAGACCTACGAGATGCTGGCCCAGGCCCGGCGGCGCCAAGCCGAGGGCGAGGACGTGGTCGCCGGGCTGATCGAGACGCACGGCCGCGCCGAGACCGAGGCGCAGATCGGCGACGTGCCCGTGCTGCCGCGCAAGCGAATG
>DATAPS010000316.1:0-2182 GCA_036265085.1 Acetobacteraceae bacterium
CCTGATCGCGGCGACTTTGCTCCTCTCGACATCGGCCGCTCATGCGCAGCCGACCGAGGACTGGCGACAGGACGCGCCGGGCCGAAGCTATCGCATTACGCCGCAATCGATGCCGGCTCCCTATGCGACGCGCTCGGCCGCCGAAGCCCCACGCGTGACATCGCGTCCGCCCGGCGCGGCACTGCGGGTCCCGGCCGGTTTCAGCATCGCGCCGTTCGCCGCCGGCCTCGGCCAGCCGCGGGTGATCCGGCGCGCACCGAACGGCGACATCTTCCTCGCCGAGAGCGGCGCCGGCCGGATCCGGGTGTTCCGCGCCGACGCGACGGGGCCGAACGCGTCGAGCACCGTGTTCGCCGGCGATCTTGAGCTGCCGTTCGGCATCGCGTTCTGGCCGCCCGCCGATCCGCAATACGTCTATGTCGCGGAGACCGGGCGGGTCGTGCGCTACCCCTATCGGTCCGGCGACTTCAAAGCCCGCGGACCCGCCGAGATCGTCGTGCCCGAGCTGCCGACGGGCGGGCACTGGACGCGGGATCTGGCGACGGCGCCGGACGGGTCGCGGCTGTATCTCTCCGTCGGGTCGGAATCCAACGCCGCCACCGGGATCGCCGCGCAGCCACGCGGTGGCGTTGCAGCATGGCAGGCGGCGCACGGCCTCGGCGCCGCATGGGGCGACGAGGGCGGACGCGCCGACGTGCTCACACTCGATCCCCGTACCAACGAGACCCGTACGCTGGCGACCGGTTTGCGCAACTGCGTGGGCCTTGCGGTCCAGCCGGGCACCGGAACGCCATGGTGCGCCACCAACGAGCGCGACGGGCTCGGCGACGATCTGCCGCCGGACTACGCGACGAGCGTGCGGGCGGGCGCCTTCTACGGGTGGCCTTGGTACTATATCGGCGACCACGAGGATCCGCGTCTGCGCGGACGTCGCCCTGATCTCGCGGGGCAAGTCACGGTCCCGGACGTACTGATCCAGGCGCACACGGCGCCGCTCGGCATCACCTTCTATGACGGCGCGAGTTTTCCGCCCGACTATCGCGGCGACGCCTTCGTGGCGCTGCACGGTTCATGGAATCGGAGCAAGCGCACCGGCTACAACGTCATCCGCCTGCGTTTCGAGAACGGTCGGCCGACCGGCGCTTACGAGGATTTCGTGACCGGGTTCGTCGTTTCGGATTCGTCGGTCTGGGGACGCCCGGTCGACGTCGCGGTCGCGCGGGACGGCTCGCTGCTATTCACCGAGGACGGCAACGGGACGATCTGGCGCGTGTCGTACGGACGGTGACGGGGCGACGACAGCGGGGAGCGCGAGGTGCGGCGAGGCGGCGTGCTCGATCAGACGCCACAGCCGCCGGATCGCTTCGGTGACTGCGAGATAGATCACCGCCGCGTACAGGTAGATCGAAAAGTCGAACGTCCGCGCGAAGATGAAGCGCGTCTGGCCCATCAGATCGAGGAGCGTGACGATGGCGGCGAGCGCGCTTGACTTGATCATGCTGATCAGCTCGTTGCCGAGCGGGCGCAACGCGACCAGGAAGGCCTGCGGCCAGACCACATGCCGGTTGATGCGGTAGCGTGAGAGCCCAAGAGCCAGCGCCGCTTCACGTTGTCCCGCAGCGACCGCGGACAGCGCGCCGCGGAAGATCTCCGCCTGATAGGCCGCGGTGTTCAGCGCGAAGGCAAAGATGCAGCAGAAGAATGCATTGCGGAAAAACGTCCAAAGCCCGACAGAATCGAGAAAGGGCCGGATCTCGCCGGCACCGTAATAAACGAGGTAGAGCTGGCAGAGCAGCGGCGTGCCGCGGAAGAACGTGATGTAGGAAACCGCGGCGCCCGACACGACGCGGTTGCGCGAGATCCGCGCAACGCAAATGGGATAGGCGAGCACGAATCCGATCGAGCAGGAGCTGGCGACGACGAGCGCGGTGACGCGCAGGCCGTCGACGAGCCGCCAACCATATTCGGCGAGCAGATCGGCGTTGAAGACGAAGCCGAACAGACTGCGCAGCGTCTCCATGTTCAGGCATAGCCGCGGCTGACGCGGCGCTCGAGATGCGTCTGCGCCATGGCGGAGACGATGCTGAACACGAGATAGACCGCCGCCGCGGCGCTGTAGAACAGCAGCGGACTGCGGGTGTTCTTGCTGGCCTCCGACGCGGCGCGCAGCAGATCCATCACC
>DATAPS010000317.1:0-17670 GCA_036265085.1 Acetobacteraceae bacterium
CCAGCCCCAGGGCGTCGCCGATCCAGGGCAGCCAGCCGGTGACGAAGTACCAGCGCTGACCGAGCGTGAGGTCCCCGTTCAATGGCGAGAACAGCGCCGCCGCATGGCCCCGCATGATCTGCACCGCGCCATACGCCCACCGCGCGCGCTGCTTGCGATAGGCGGCGAAGTCGTCCGGCATGACGCCGCGGCCGAAGCTGCGCGGGGCATAGACCGCCTCCCATCCGTCGCGGAACAGTTTCAGGCCGAGCTCGGCGTCCTCGCAGATGCACCACTCCGCCCAACCGCCCGCGCCGTGGATGGCGTCCTTGCGGATCAGCGTCATGGTGCCGTGCTGGATGATCGCGTTCCGCTCGTTGCGGGTAACCATGCCGAGCTGGAAGAAGCCGGCATATTCCCAGAACATCAAGCGCTTGAAGAGCGATCCGTCGTTGTCGCGGTAATCCTGCGGGGATTGGACGAACCCCACCGCCGGTCGCTGGAACTGCGGCGCCATGCAGCGCAGCCAGTCACGGGCGACCACGTAGTCGCTGTCGAGGACGCCCACGATCTCCGCGTCCGCAGCGGTCTGGCACAGGGCGAAATTGAGCGCGCCAGCCTTGAAGCCCGGGACGCGGCCGAGATGGAAGAAGCGGAATCGCGGCCCGAGGCGGGCGCAATGATCGGCGACCGGCTCCCACAGCGCGGGATCGTCGGTGTTGTTGTCGATCACCAGCACCTCGAACGCGGGATAGTCGAGCTGGGCAAGCGCATCGAGCGTCTGGCGGACGAGGGCAGGGGGCTCGTTGCAGATCGCAACGTGAATGGAGACTTTCGGCAGCCGTGCACGCGGGTGCGCCGCGATGATCAGCGGTCGGCGCCGCCAGCTGCGGCAGAAGATCGTCTCCGCAAGCTCGAAACTGTCGGCCAGCAGCCGCATCAGCAGCACCCCCTGTCCGAGCGCCAGCACCGCCCAGATCGCCGCCGCCGGCCCGGATAGGTACTTCCCCGACATGGCCAGCAACACACAGACCAGCGCGGTGACGAACCCCTGCGCCAGCGCGGCCAGGAGCAGCTTTCCGGCGAACCTCATGTCCGGCCGCCGCGCCACCAGCCCGCCCGCGAGCAGCGCCGCGGCCGCCGCCCCGGCGATAGCCCAGGACGGCCATTGCGGCACTTCGACGACCGGCCCGGTCATCGGCCACTTGTCGCGGCGGTCGAGGTCCATGATGCCCCAGTAGCCCGCCGCGCGCCCCTCGAAGCTGGTCTTCCAAGGCTGGTCGAACGCCTCCATGACGAAATAGTCGAGGTGGCGCTCGGCGGCCTCGGCGAAGAAGCGGCGGAGGAACAGCGCCTGATTCACCCGGCTCGCGCGGGCTGCGCCGATATCCACACCGTTGGAGGGCCAGCCGATCTCGCCGATCACCACCTTCTTGCCGGGATAGGCGGCTTGCACGGCGGCGAGCTTGTCCATGACGAAGGAAAGCGCTGCATCAACCGGTAGGCCTTCCCAGTACGGCAGCAGGTGGATCGTGATGACGTCGACCGCGCGCGCCAGTTCGGGATGGGCGAGCCAGACGTGCCAGGGTTCCGCCGTGGAGATAGGCACGGCGAGCGCCGCCCGCGCGCGGCCGAGCATCGCGACGAGCTGAGGGACGCTGACGTTCCCGCGCAGGATCGCCTCGTTGCCGATCAGCACGCGATCGACGTTCGGGCTCCCGCGCGCGGTCGCGATCAGCCGGTCGACCTCGCGCTGGTCGGCCTCTGCCCGGCCGCTGATCCAGGCGCCGAGCGTGATCCGCAACGGCAGGTCGCGGGCGAGGCGCGGGATGTCGGCGAAGATTCCATCGACGGTGTAGACGCGGATGCGCGCGGTCAGCGTGGCCGCGCGCTCGAGGTCGGCACGGATCTCCCCGGCGCCGGGGAAGCGGCTCGTCTCCGGGCTCTGGCCGCGCTGGAACGGCGAGAAGGCGAGGCCGGCGATCCGGCCCTCGAAATCCACGGCGGCGACCGGCGCCTCGATCACGAGCCAGGCAAGCAGCGTCACGGCGGCGGCCAGTGCCAGCGCGAGGTAGGCCATCGGATCGAGGCGGCGCCTGGAACGCCGCGGGCCGGCGAAGACGAAGGCGGGCATCGCGTCGGGCCTGAGGCCCGGAGCGCCGGGGCGAAACAGCTTCATGGCGCGCTCAAAGCACCGCAACACGGCGCGCGGCCGGCCTGAATATGTCGGAAGCGGGGCATTGGGCAGCCGAACCTCCGGCACAGGCGGGCGGATGGGCTAGGGTGGCGTAACAAGAAGTTCCGGACCGGTATAGATGGACCTCGCCTTCGAGATCGCGGTTGTCCTCCTGTTGATCGTGCTGAACGGCGCGTTCGCGCTCAGCGAGTTGGCGCTGGTCTCCGCGAATCGCGCGCGCCTGGCGGTTCTCGAGCGCAAAGGCGTCCGTGGCGCGCGACGGGCGCGGCGCCTGACCGAGGATCCGCAGCGCTTCCTGCCTACGGTTCAGGTCGGGATCACCCTGGTTGGCATCCTCTCCGGCGTGTTCGGCGGTGCGCACGTGGCGGCGCAGCTGACCCCGCTGATGGAGCGGGTGCCGGTCCTGCGGCCGTTTGCCGAGAGCCTGTCCCTGGCCGTGGTCGTGATCCTGATCACCTATCTGACGCTCGTGCTGGGGGAGCTCGTCCCCAAGCAGCTCGCGCTGCGCCGCCCCGAGCTGGTGGCCGCCGCGGTCGCGGCGCCCCTCGCCGTGGTCTCGGCGGCCAGCGCTCCGATCGTGTGGGCGCTCCGGAAATCTTCGGCGCTGGTGCTCGCGGTCCTCGGCGCAACCGGCACCACGGCGCAAACCGTTACGGAAGAGGAGCTGAAGGCCCTGCTCGCGGAGGGCGAGCAGACCGGGGTGCTGGAGAGCGAGGAGCGCAGCATGATCGAGCGCGTCCTGCGTCTCGCCGACAAGCCGGTGCGGGCGATCATGACGCCGCGCACGGAGCTTGCCTGGATCGACCGCACCGATCCGCCGCGGGAGATCGCGGCCGAATTGAAGGCGGCTCCGCATTCGCGCTTCGTCGTATGCGACGGCTCGGTCGACAATGTCGTCGGGGTGGTGCAGGCGAAGGATATCCTCGATCACATTCTCGACGGTGGGGAGCTATCGATCTCGGCGGCGCTTCGTCAGCCGATGGTCATGCCCGACGCGGTGACCGCGCTCGACGCGCTGGAGCGCTTGAAGTCGGATCCGCTTGGGATGGCGCTCGTGATGGACGAATACGGCAGTTTCGAGGGCGTGGTGACGGCCGCGGACGTGCTCGAGGCGATCGTCGGCGACGTCGGCGAGCCGGAGGGCGTGCCGGGGCAGGGAACGACGCCGGTGGAGGGCACGATGCAGCTCGACGGGATGATGCCGGTCGACGAGCTCAAAGCGCGACTGATGCTGCCCGACCTGCCGGCCGAGGGCAGCTATCACACATTGGCCGGGCTGCTGCTCGCGCTGCTGCGCCGCGTGCCACGGGTCGGCGACCGGATCGTGTTCGCCGGCTGGATGTTCGAGGTGCTCGAGATGGATGGTCGGCGAGTCGCAAGGGTCCGGGCGAGCCGGGAGGCGCTGGCCGAGCCGTGACGCCGAGCCGGCAACAAAAGGTTCGCATGCCGGGGTCTGAAAGACTTCATCTCGCGAACCAGCCTTGGCCGGATCGCGACCGCTTAGGTCCCGCGATCAGGGTTAGTGCGTCGCGCCGGCGGCGACTCGCAGGTCCGTCGTGACGTCGCGAACCGTCACGAGTGCGGCGCGCAACCCGCGGACCAGCGTCTCGATCGCCATGCTGCACGCGCCCGGGTGACGGGCGGCCTGCTCCGGCAGATACGGCACGTGAATGAACCCCGCCCGCATGGCCGGCCGCTCGGTCGCGGCCATGTGGAGCGCGCCGTACATTGCGTGATTGCACAGGAAGGTGCCCGCGCTGTGCGATACGCTGGCCGGAACGCCGCCTTCGCGCACTGCGGCGAGCATCGCCTTGATCGGCAGCGTTGCGAAATAAGCCGCCGGTCCGCCCCCGATCACCGGCGAGTCGATCCGCTGCACACCGTCGTTGTCGGGAGTGCGCCCGTCATCGACGTTGATCGCGATCCGCTCGATCGACAGATCGTTCCGGCCGCCCGCCTGACCGACGCAGACCACGGCGTCGGGGCGATGCTCGGCGATCGCGCGGCGCAGGGTGGGCAGCGTGCGCGCATAGCTGCACGGCAGGATCGCGGTCGCCAGCCGGATATCGGCCGGGGGTGTGAGGCCCAGCGCGTCGACCGCCTCGAGCGACGGGTTGACCGGTTCGCCGCCGAACGGCTCGAAGCCGGTAAGTAGGACCGCGATCATCATCGGACGTTAACCCAGGTGCGGGCGAGGCGAAACCCTGTCGACCCCCTGCACGTCACGCGTGCGATGTTGCCGCTGCCCGGCCGCAATCGCGTGCGATAGCAAGCGCTCAATGTCGAGCGCCACGATAACCAACCGCGCTACGTTTCTGTCGCCCGAAGCGCAGCGGCGCGTGCTGTTCCTTGTGCTCTGCCTGGTGTGGGGGATGACATGGCTCGCGATGAAGATCGGTACCGCGACCGTACCGCCGGCTTTCTTCTCGGGCGTGCGATGGACGGTTGCGGGGATCGTCCTTCTCTCCTGGCGGTTCGGAACCGGCGCCTCGCTGCGCATCCCGCCGCGGCTTTGGGGCCGCGTGGCAGGGGTCGGACTGCTGATGGTGACGTTCAACGCGTCCATCCAGCTTTACGGGTTGCGCCATGTCGGGAGCGGGTTGGCGGCGGTACTCACATCGGGTCTGACCCCCGTCGCCTTGCTGGCCTTCAGCGTGATGCTCGGGGAAGAGCGATTCGCGCGGCGGCAGGCGCTGGCGATCGGACTCGGACTGTTCGGACTGTTCGTGCTGTTCGGGCCGTCGGCGCTCGCCGGCGCAGGCAAGAGCGGCGAGCTCGGCGGGGCGGGACTGATCCTGGTCGGGTGCCTGAGCTATTGCGGCGGATCGGTCCTGATCCGTCCGGCGCTGCGCCGGGTCGAGCCGCAGCTGATCGCGGCGGTGACGAATTGCTTCGGCGGATTCGTGTTGCTCATCGGCGCGCTGCTGTTCGAGCCGGGCGCCCGGGCGGCCGCGGCACTGGACTGGGGTGCGGCCGCCTGGGGAGCATGGCTGTTCCTGCTGCTGGCCGGGTCGCTCGGCGCCACCGTGATCTATTTCATGCTCGTGCGCGATTGGGGCGCGAGCCGCACCGGCACCTATGCCTTCGTCTCCCCGGTGATTGCGGTGCTGCTCGGTACGTGGACCTATGGCGAGCGCCTGACCGCACTCGACGTCACCGGAATGGTTCTGATGCTGGCCGCGGCAGGCGCCGCGCTGCGGCGCGGCCCCTTGCGTTCGTAGGGCGGATCACGAGCCGCCGTGTTGCTTGAGTGCAAGCCTCACGAGTGCGGAAAGCGCCCCGACCCGCTCGCGGGTGCTTCCGTGCAGCAGCCGGAGCATCGCCCGCATCGCGCTCGCCGCTCCTGGCGCCGGCGGGCGGAGATGCGGGCGGAAACGGCCGCGCCGGATACTGACCGACTTGAGCGCCGTCATCTCGAGCAGGCCCTCTGCGCCTCGCGTCACACCGAAGCCGCTGCGCTTGCGGCCGCCGAACGGGAGACGCGGATCGGCCGTCGGCACGATGACGTCGTTCACGACAACCGATCCGGCGCGCAACCTGGGAATAAGGGATCGTGCCTCCGCCGGGTCGCCGAACACCGTCGCGCCGAGCGCGTACGGGCAAGCACGGTCAGCGGCGAGCGCGTCTTCGATGTTCTCGACGGGGATCAACGACACGATCGGAGCGAACAAGTCGTCGCGGAGCACGCGAAGCTCCGTGCGAACCGGGCCGGCCGGATGCACGACGATCGCGGCGCCGCCTTCGCGGCAGACGCGCGCGCCGGCGGCTTCGGCTTCCGCCAGTGCGGTCCGGACGCGTTCCGGCAGGCGCTCCGTGGGCAGGTTGGCGGCGCGGGTGCGCAACTCGGCTTCGAGGACCGGGGCCAGCAAGCGTGGGACGAACACCCGGCGGGTCGCGATGCAGGTGGCGCCCGCGTTCAGGCGCAAGGCGTAGGCGATGCAGTCCGCGACGAGCGCGATGTCCGCCGAGGGCAGCACGAACATCGGATCGGAGCCGGAGAGCTCCATCGTCGCAGGGGTCAACGCGGGGGCGGCGTGCGCGAGGACGGCCGCTCCCGTCGTTGCGGATCCCGTCAAAACGATCTTGTCGTAGCCCGCGCTCACCGCTTGCGTTCCTGTTTCGACGCTCTCGTCGAGCACATGCATGACGTTCTCGGGCAGGCCGGCCAACCGAAGTTTGTCCTGCAGCGCCAGCATCGGACCGGCACAGCCGGCCGCCGGCTTCACCGACACCGCATTACCCGCAGCGAGTGCCTGAACAAGCTGGATGCCGGGGAGCATGAGAGGAAAGTTCGCGGGCGCGAGGATCAGAACGACCCCCAGCGGCTCGCGACGCACCTCGGCTGAGACGCCTGCGAGCCAGAGCGGACGACCGCGGCGCAGCCGGCGGCGCCGCAGCAGGCGCGGAGCAGCTGTTTCGAGGAACCAAATGGCGTCGGCAAGCGGGATCAGCTCGGCCGCGATCGTATCGGCGATTGGGCGATGATCGGCGAGCGTGCCGATGAGCGACTCCGGGTCGTGTGCCATGGTGCGCCGGGTTCGGCCAAGGATGGCGAGCCGCTGCGAGAGAGGCATCCCGGCCCAGCCGATCTGCGCCGCGCGCGCGCTGGCCAGAAACACATCGACGCGCGTCGGCATGGACCCCTGACAACTCACTGCATCCGCCTAGATGGCGGAAGGGCCGCTCGTCACAAGCAGGTTGAAGCACAGTCTGATGCAGTTCTCACCAGAGGGGCTCCGCCATTCCCGGCATCGCCGCATCGGCATCATCGGCGCAGGTCCGGGCGGCTTGGCGGCGGCGATGCTGCTGGCACGGACCGGCATAGATGTCACCGTCTTCGAGCGGCACCCCCGCGTCGGCGGACGCTCGGCGACGATCGTGGCGCCCGGACCGGGCGGACAGTTCCGCTTCGACATGGGTCCAACATTCTTTCTCTATCCGCAAGCGCTGGCGGAAATCTTCGCCGCGTGCGGTCGCGATCTGAATCGCGAGGTCGAACTGGTCCGCATCGACCCGCAATACGATCTCGTCTTCGAATCCGGCGGCCGCCTCTCGGCGAGCGGCGACCTTGCGAAGCTCGCCGAGGAGGTCGCGAAGTTCTCGCCGGAGGACGCGCGCAACCTGCCGCGATTCATGGCGGAGAATCGCGGCAAGCTCGATGCGTTCCGTCCGGTGCTGCAGCAGCCGTTCAACAGCTTCGCCGACTGGCTGTCGCCGCAGATGCTGCGCGCGCTGCCGCTGATGCGACCGCTGTCCACCGTCGACCGTGATCTCTCCCGCTACTTCCGCGATCCGCGCGTCCGTCTCGCCTTCTCGTTCCAGACCAAATACCTCGGGATGTCGCCGTTCCGGTGCCCGAGCCTGTTCACGATCCTTGCGTTCATGGAATACGAATACGGCGTCTGGCATCCGATCGGCGGGTGCGGCGCCGTCATGGCCGCGATGGCGCGGGTGGCGGGCGAGCTTGGCGCGGACATACGTCTGGCCGAGCCGGTGGAGCGCATCCTGTTCGAGGGCAAGCACGCGGTCGGCGTCGTCACCGAAGCCGGCGAGGAGCGGTTCGATGCGCTCGTCGTCAATGCCGATTTCGCGCACGCGATGACGCACTTGGTGCCGGATGCGTTGCGCCGCCGCTGGAGCGATCGCAAGCTCAAGCGCAAGAAGTTCTCGTGCTCGACCTTCATGCTCTATCTCGGGCTGAAGGGCCGCTACGACGATCTCGCGCATCACACGATCTTCCTGACGAGTGACTACCGCCGGAACGTCGCCGAAATCGAGAACGGCGCGCTGATTTCCCAGCCGTCGCTCTACATGCAGAACGCCTCGGTCACCGACGACACGCTCGCGCCACCCGGTCACTCCACGCTCTATGTTCTGCTGCCGGTCGCGAACCTGGTCTCGAAGAAGGTCGACTGGCCGGAGGTCAAAATGCAATTCCGCCGGACCGCATTTCAGCGTCTCGCCGCGTTGGGCCTGACGGATGTCGAGCGCCGGATCGTGTTCGAGAAAATAGTCACCCCGACGGATTGGCGCGACGGCATGAGTGTGTACCAGGGCGCCACATTCAACCTGTCGCACAATATCGGCCAGATGCTGCACATGCGGCCGCGCAACCGCTTCGAGGACCTGGACGGCGTCTATCTGGTAGGCGGCGGCACGCATCCCGGCAGCGGGTTGCCGGTGATCTTCGAGAGTGCCCGTATTACGACGAAGCTGATTGCGGAGGATCTGGACATGAGCCCCGACTGGGATACGCGAGCCCCACTTGCCGCGCCGATTTGCGCGCCGCACGAGGAGGAAGTCTCGTGACGGTACCTGGCACGATCGGCATTGTCGGCGCGGGACTCGGCGGCTTGGCGGCGGCCTCCACGCTCGCTGCGCGCGGCCATAAGGTGACGCTGTACGAGAAGAACGACTGGGTCGGCGGCAAGGCGGCGATCCTCCAAGAAGGCGGCTTCCGGTTCGACATGGGACCGACGATCCTCACGGTTCCTGCGGTGCTGGAGCGGATCTTCGCCGAAGCGCACGTGAAGCTCGCGGACCGGCTCGATTTGCGCCGTCTCGATCCGCAGTGGCGTTGCTTCTTCGATGACGGCTCGGTGCTCGACCTCGAGGAGAACATGCAGGCGATGCGCGGCCGGATCGCCGCGTTCAGTCCCGGCAACGAAGCGGGGTTTGCCGACTTCATGCAGCTCTCCGAGCGGCTGCACGCGATCTCCGACCGGTTCTTTTTCTGGAAGTCGGTCGAGGACGTGCGCGACACGCTCGATCTGAAGAAGAATCTCGACATCGCGACGATGAAAGACATCCTCGCGCTGCGCATGGGCTCGACGGTCGCGCGTACGATCCGCGCGCGGGTGCGCGACGGGCGGGTCGCGCAGATGCTCGATCATTTCGTGCAATATGTCGGCTCGTCGCCCTACGGCTCGCCCGCCGTGCTCTGCGGCATCGCGCACATGCAGACCGACGGCGGCGTTTGGTATCCGATGGGCGGGACTCGCGCGGTTCCGCTCGCGCTGCGACAGCTCGCGGAGGAGCTCGGCGTCGTCGTGCGCACCGGCGTGGATGTCGCCCGCGTGACGAGCGCGGGCGGCCGGGTGACGGGTGTGCAGCTCGCGACCGGGGAGCAGGTCGCGCACGACGCCGTCGTCTCGAACATGGACAGCGTGCGAACCTATCGCGAACTGATCGGCGGCGCGCCCGCGCAGGCGTTCGAGAAGCGGCGGAAGCGCGAACCGGCGTGCTCAGGCATCGTGTTCTATCTCGGGCTCGACCGGGCCTACGAGCATCTTGCGCATCACGACTTCGTCTTCTCGCGCGATGCCGAAGAGGAGTTCGACTGGATCTACCGCAAGGGCGAGCCGGCACTGGATCCGACCTGCTACATTGCGGCCCCGGCGCGGACCGAGCCGGGCGTGGCTCCGGCGGGCGGCGAAGCGCTCTACATTCTCGTGCACACACCGTGGCTGCGGCCGCATCACGACTGGTCGAAGCTGCTTCCCGCGTACCGGCGCATCATCTTCGACAAGCTCGCGCGCTGCGCCGGGATGAAGGACCTCGAGGACCGCATCGTCGTCGAGCGGACTCTGACGCCGCGGGACATCCACGAGCGCTACCGGGTTCTGAACGGCGCGATCTACGGCCTCGCCAGCCACGGCCGGTTCTTCGGCGCGTTCAAGCCGGGCAATCGCTCGCGCGACCTCGCCGGCCTCTATCTCGCCGGCGGCGCCGCGCATCCCGGGCCGGGAATGCCGATGGTGCTGATGTCCGGCTGGATCGCGGCGGATTCTCTCGACGCGGATATGGCGGGAACGGAGCGCATCAGTGCCTGACGACCCGATCACGGCGCGGTCGGACTGGGCGGTCTGGTGCTTCACGCTGTACGTCCGCTGGATGATGGCACGGCGCTTTCATGCGCTGCGCATCTCGCGCACCGGGTTGCCTGACGTGCCGGCGGGGCGCGCCGCGATCATCTACACGAACCATCCGTCGTGGTGGGATCCGGCGTTCTTCTATGTCTTGTCTCGACGGCTGTTCCGCGGGCGCAGATCATTCGGGCCGATGGAGGAGGCGGCGCTCGACCACAAATACGCGCTGCTCAAGCTACTTGGCGTTTTCCCGGTCGATCCTACATCGCGCGGGGCCGCGCGCTTCCTACGCGTCGCGGAGCGCGTCCTGTCGGAACCCGACCGCCTGCTCTGGATCACCGCGGAGGGGCATTTCACCGACGCCCGAACACGCCCTGTGCGGTTGCGGCCCGGGCTCGCGCATCTCGCGCGGGCGTCGGACGGCGTGGTCCTTTTGCCGCTTGCGATGGAATATCCGTTCTGGAACGAGAGCAAGCCGGAGGCGCTGGCGCGGTTCGGTGCGCCGATCGTGTCGAGCCCGGCGCGGAGCGTCGCGGTCTGGAACGAGCTTCTGGAAGGTGAGCTGCAGCGCACGATGGACACGCTCGCGCAGGAGAGCGTGGCGCGTGATCCCGCGCTGTTTCAGACGCTGACGACCGGGCGCGTCGGCATCGGCGGGCCGTACGATCTGTGGCGCGCGGCGCGGGCGCGGTGGCGGGGCGAAGTGTTCGATCCGAGCCATGAGGGGCCGGAGCTGTGATCCTCGACGTGACCGCCCTGGTGCTCGCAGCGTTTCCGCTGCTGCTGACGCTTGCCAATCTTCGTCTCTATCGCACGCCCGCGCCGGCGGATGCGAGCCCATGCCTGTCGGTTCTGGTGCCGGTGCGCAACGAGGAACGCAACATCGGCGCGACCGTCGCATGCGTGCTCGCGAGCGAGGGCGTCGACCTCGAAGTCGTGGTGCTGGACGACCACTCCACAGACCGCACGCGCGCGATCCTGGCCGGCTTTGCCGATTTGCGGCTCCGAATCACGGACGCGCCGCCGCTGCCCGCGGGGTGGAGCGGCAAGCAGCACGCCTGCGCGGCACTGGCGCGCGAGGCGACGCACGAACTGATGGTGTTCATCGACGCCGATGTACGTCTCGCACCGGATGCGCTGGCGCGCATCGCCGGGTTCATGGCGCGCAACGATGTGGGGCTCGCGAGCGGGTTTCCGCGGCAGATCGTGCGGAGCTGGGCGGAGCAGATGCTGCTGCCGCTGATGCATTTTCTGCTGCTCGGCTATCTGCCGATGTTCGTGATGCGTGATTCGCTCTCGCCCGCGCTGGGCGCCGGCTGCGGGCAGTTGTTCGTCGCGCGCCGCGCGGCCTACGTGAAAGCCGGCGGCCACGCGGCGATCCGCACGTCGCTGCATGACGGGATCACGCTGCCGCGGGCGTTCCGCCGCGCCGGCATCATGACCGGACTGTTCGACGCCTCCCGCATCGCCTCCTGCCGCATGTATGTCGACGCCGCGGAGGTCTGGGAGGGCCTGACCAAGAATGCGACCGAGGGCATGGCGAAGCCGGTGGCCCTGCCGGTTTGGACCGCGATCCTCGGCATCGGACAGGTTCTGCCGATCGTCTTGCTGGCTGTCGACGGAACCTGGATCGCCGCTGCCGCAACCGCTTGCAGCTTCGGCAATCGCGCGCTGCTGGCCTGGCGCTTCCGATCGCCGTTCGCGGGCGTGGTCGTGCACCCGGTCGGCGTCCTCGCCTTGCTGGTCATTCAATGGTCCGCCTTGCTTCGCGCCGCGCGCGGCGTACCCGCGACGTGGCGCGGGCGGACCTATCCCGCGCAATGAAGAGGTTGTTGCTGGCTCTGATCGCGATTGCGGGTGAAGCCCATGCGACCGATCTCGTGGTCCAGGTATCTCCTGTCGTGGGATCGCAGGGTAGCCTGCGGCTGGAGGTGTGCACGGAGCAGGAGTACCCGACACAGCAATGCGCCATCCGCGCTCGTGTGCCGGCGCGCGCGGGCGCGATGACGGTGACGCTGAACGGCATCCCGCCCGGGCGTTATGCTGTGCTCGCCCACCATGACCGCAACGACAACGGGAAGGTCAATACCAACTGGCTCGGCATTCCGGTCGAAGGCGTTGGCGTCAGCCGCAACGCCACCGGCCTTCTCGGCCGGCCCAGCTTTGCGGATGCCGCCATTGACATCCGGGACAAGCGGATCACGCTTGCCATCACGCTCCGGCAGGAGCCGGAGCGCTGAGCGCCGTGGCGCGAGGACTGGATGCGATGACCAAGGCGAAGCGCGACGTCACGATCTGCGAAGTCGGTCCGCGCGACGGCCTGCAGATGGCCGCCACCCGGATGGCGACGGAGACGAAGATCCGCTGGATCGCGGCGATCGCGGCGGCGGGGATGCCGGAGATCGAGGTGGGGAGCTTCGTCCCGGCGCGTGTGATTCCGCAGATGGCGGATACCGAGCAGGTCGTCCGGGCCGCGGTGCAGATCCCGGGCCTGACGGTGGTGGCGCTCGCGCCGAATCTGCGCGGCGCGCAGAACGCTTATGCCGCCGGGGTGGATCGCATCACGCTGCCGGTGTCGGTCAGCGAAGGCCACAGCCGCGCAAACCTGAACAAGACACCGGACGATGCGATCGCCGAGATCCGCCGCGTGGTCGCCTGGGTGCGCGAACAGCCACGGAAGGTGGAGATCGAGGCGGCCTGCTCGACCGCGTTCGGCTGCTCGATCGACGGGCTCGTGCCGGAGGAGAACGTCGTCCGGATCACCGCCGCTCTGGCGGATGCGGGCGTGGACACCGTCGCCCTCGCGGACACTGTCGGCTACGCCAATCCGGCGCAGATCAAGAGCGTGGTGCGGGCAGTGCGCGCCGAGATCGGATCGACGCTCGACGGCCTCCACTTGCACGACACGATGGGCCTCGGCCTCGCCAATGCGCTCGCCGGACTGGAGGAGGGGATCCGGAACTTCGATTCCTCGCTCGCCGGCCTGGGCGGCTGCCCCTACGCGCCGGGCGCGTCGGGCAACATCGTCACCGAGGATCTCGTGTTCATGCTCGAGAGCATGGGCTTCGCGACCGGGATCAGCCTGCCGAAACTGTTCGAGGCACGAACGATCCTGCACGACGGGTTGCCTGCCGAGGAGATGCACGGGAACGTGCCGAAAGCCGGCATCCCGAAGACGTTCCGGGCCGCCCTCGCCGCATAGGCGCGGCCGCCGGCTTACGCCACGCCCTTCAGCGCCAACACCTCCGTCCGGTGGCACGCCGCCCAGCGCCCCGGCGCGACTTCCGCGAGCGGTGGCGGCGTATCCCGGAAAATCGCCTCTACGTAGGGACAGCGCGGGTGGAACGCGCAGCCCGGCGGTGGATGCGCGGGGTCTGCGACTTCTCCAGTTGGGATCTCCCGCTCGCCGCGTAGTTTCGGATCGGGTTTCGGCACGGCGGCGAGCAGGGCTTCGGTGTAGGGATGCCGTGGCGCGACGTAGAGGGCCGAGGTCGGCGCGATCTCGACGATGCGACCGACATACATGACGGCCACGCGATCGCTGATGTGCCGAACGACGCTCAGATCGTGCGCCACGAACAGCATCGAGAGATGCAGCCGGTCCTGCAGGTCGAGCAGCAGGTTGACGATCTGCGCCTGCACGGAGACGTCGAGCGCCGAGACCGGCTCGTCGGCGATCACCAGCTTCGGGTTCATGGCTAGCGCGCGGGCGATGCCGATGCGCTGCCGCTGACCGCCGCTGAAGGCGTGCGGGAAGCGCGTGCGCGCGGCGGCGGGCATGCCGACGAGATCGAGCAGTTCGAGCACGCGGCCGCGGCGCTCGGCGGGGTCGACGCCGGCGACCAGCATCGGCTCGGCAATGATGTCGCCAACCAGCATGCGCGGATTGAGCGCGCTGTAAGGGTCCTGGAAGATCATCTGCAGATGCTTGCGCAGACCGCGCAGATCGCCGCGGCCGAGGGTCGCGAGATCGACCTCCCGGCCGGGCTCCGGCTTGAAGCGGATTTCCCCCGCGGTCGGCTTCATCGCGCGGACGATGCAGCGCGACACGGTGGTCTTGCCGCAACCGCTCTCGCCGACCAGCGCGAGCGTCTCGCCTTCCGCGATGCTGAAGCTGACGCCGTCGACCGCGCGGACCCGCCCGACCTCGCGGCGCAGGATGCCGGCGTTGATCGGGTAGTGCTTCTTCAGGCCGATGACGTCGAGGACGGTCATGATGCCGCTTCTTGCAGCGCGCGCTCGACGCGGAAGCAACTCGCGCCCGCGTGGCCTGGCGCGATCGGTGCGGGCTGCTCGTTTGCGCAGAGGCCGGGGATGATCTCGGTGCAGCGCGGATGGAACGTGCAGCCCGTGGGGCGCCGGGCCGGATGCGGCACCGCGCCGCCGATGGTGGCGAGCCGCTGGCGGGGGGCGGCGAGGATCGTCGGGACGGAGCGGAGCAGGGCGCGCGTGTAGGGATGGCGCGGCGCCGCGAACAGCTCCATCACCGGCGCATACTCGACGATCCGGCCGAGATACATGACCGCCACGTCGTCGGCCATTTCCGCGATCACGCCCATGTCGTGCGTGATCAGCATCAACGCGAGGCCGCGCTGGCGCTGCAGGCGGCGCAGCAGCGCCAGGATTTGCGCCTGCGTAGTGACGTCGAGCGCCGTGGTCGGCTCGTCGGCGATGAGGATGTCGGGATCGCCCGCGAGCGCGAGCGCGATCCCGACGCGCTGGCGCAGCCCGCCGCTCAACTGGAACGGATAAGCGTCGATCCGCAGCTCCGCGCGGGGGATGCCGACGTCGCGCAGCAGCTTGATTGCCTGGTCACGGGCGGCGGATGTGGAGAGCTTGCTGTGCCGGCGGACGGATTCGATGATCTGGTTGCCGACGGTGTAGTGACTGCTGAGCGCCGTCATCGGCTCCTGAAAGATCAGGCCGATTCGCCCGCCGCGGATGTCGAGCAGCCGCGGATCGTTGCGAG
The DNA here is from genome assembly GCA_036265085.1 of Acetobacteraceae bacterium. Lineage (GTDB taxonomy): Bacteria > Pseudomonadota > Alphaproteobacteria > Acetobacterales > Acetobacteraceae > DATAPS01. Next base: position 15,014 of record DATAPS010000317.1, read on the forward strand.
CGAGCGCGGTGACGTCGATTTCGTCCGGCTTGCCCGGATCGAGGACGACGCGGCCGCCGACGATCCGTCCGGGATGGTCGAGGATGCGCAGGATTGCGCGGGCGGTGACGCTCTTTCCGCAGCCGCTCTCGCCGACGACGCCGAGCACGCGGCCGGCCTGCAGGTCGATGCTGACCGCTTCGAGCGCCTGCACGACGTACTGATCGCCTGGGAACTGCACGGCGAGGTCGTGCACCGACAGGATGGCCTGGCCGCGATCAGCCATACGGATCGGCCGCATCGCGCAGCCCGTCGCCGAGGAAGTTGAACGCCAGGATCACGAGGATCACCGGCACCGCCGCCGACAGTAGCCACGGCGCGTTGGCGAGCACCTGAACGTTCTGCGCGTCCTGCAGCAGGATGCCCCAGCTGATCGCGGGCGGACGCAAGCCGAGGCCGAGGAAGCTCAGCGAGGTTTCGCTGACGATCATCGTCGGCAGAGCGAGGCTCACGGCCGCGATGACGTGGCTCATGAACGACGGGAGCATGTGGCGGAAGATGATCCGCCCGTGGCTCGCGCCCGCGAGTTCCGCGGCGATCACGAAATCCTCCTCACGCAGGGCGAGGAAGCGGCCACGCACCACGCGCGCGAGGTCGGTCCAGCCGACCAGCGAGATGATGACGGTGATCGCGAAATAGACCTGGGTGGTGCTCCAGGTGTTCGGGAGCGCCGCGGCGAGCGCCATCCAGAGGGGAATCGTGGGGATCGAGCGGATCACCTCGATAAGCCGCTGGATCAGCATGTCGGGCACGCCGCCATAGAATCCCGAGATGCCGCCGAGCAAGACGCCGAGCACGAGGCTCAACGTGACGCCGGCGAGCCCGATCGAGAGCGAGGTGCGCGTCGCGACCACGAGCCGCGAATAGAGGTCGCGGCCGAGCTGATCGGTGCCGAGCAGGAAGATCCCGTCGCCAGGCCCTGCGCCCTCGACGCCGAGCAGGTGGACGTCGGTCGGGATGAAGCCGAGCAGTTGATAGGGATAGCCGTGCGCGAACAGCCGGACCGGCAGGTGGCGCGACGGATCCGGCGTATAGATCAGCTTGAACGTCCGCATGTCGCGCACGCCCTTCAGCCCCGGAACCCACATCGCCGGCCCGCCGGAGAGCGAGAAATGGATGGCCTGCGGCGGAATGTAGCTGCGCCGCGCGTCGGTCGCCTGCGGATCGGAGAACGCGAGAAAATTCGCGAAGATCGCGATCAGGTAGAACAGCGCGACGGCGAACAGGCTGGCGACCGCGAGGCGGTGGCGCCGGAACCGCCACCACGTCAGCTGCAGCTGCGTCGCCTGGGCGAACCTGTCTTCCTTCTCCGATGAAGCCAGCGGCAGGTCCGCGACCGAGGCGGGAGGGGCGGTAACGCTCATGCGCGCCCTTGCAGCCGCAGCCGCGGCTCGACCCACATCAGCACAAGGTCGGAGATGAGCGTGCCGAACACCGTGAGCACGCCGAGCAGCAGCACGATCACGCCCGCCAGGTACATGTCCTGCGCGAGCAGCGCCTGGAGCAGCAGCGGGCCGACGGTCGGCAATCCAAGCACGAGCGAGACGATGATGCTGCCCGAGACCAGCGACGGGAAGATGTAGGCGACCGAGCTGGCGAACGGATTGAGTGCGGCGCGCACCGGATATTTCAGGATGACCCGCGTCTCACCGAGACCCTTTGCACGCGCGGTGACGACATAGGGGCGGCGAATCTCGTCCAGCAGGTTCGCGCGCATGATCCGGATCAGTTGCGCCGTTCCGGCGAACGCCAGGACGCAGGCGGGCAGGGGCAGGTGCCACGCGAAATCCCCCAGCCGCGCCCAGCTCCACGGCGCCTGTGCGTATTCGGGGGAGAACAGGCCGCCCACGCTCAGTCCAAGATACTTGAAGCCGAAATACATCAGGATCAGCGCGAGCAGGAAGTTCGGCACGGCGAGGCCGATGAAGCCGATCGTGGTCGCGATGTAGTCGCCCCAGGAATACTGGCGCACTGCCGAATAGATGCCGATCGGCAACGCCAGGATCCAGGTCAACATCAGCGCCGCGAACGAGACCGCCATGGTGAGCCAGAGCCGGTCGCCGATCACTTCTGCGACCGGGCGCTTGAACAGCATGGAGACGCCGAACTCGCCCTGCGCGACCTTCGCGATCCAGAAGAAATACTGCACCACGCCCGGCCGATCGAGGCCGAGATCGTGCCGCATGGCCGCCGCCTGGTCTGCGGTCACCGAGCTGCCACTGCTGGCGAGCTGGCTGATATAGGCGTCCACGAAGTCGCCCGGCGGCAGCCGGATGATGATGAACGTGACCACCGAGATCGCGACGCAGGTCACCGCCGCGATCATCAGCCGCCGCGTCAGGTAGATCAGCATGGCTGGGCCACGGTGGCTCGCGGCACGCTCAGGTGGTCCTCCCGTCCGCATTTTGGTCGGCGGCTCGCGGCGAGTATCCCGCCACGGCGAGCGGATCGCAAGGACGGCAGGTGAGATGCTCGCCGGGCGCGATGGCGCGCCTTTCCCCGCGACGCGGGGAAAGGCCGATGCTGGTGCCGCGGCGCGCGCTCACTCCAGCAGCGGCTGGGCCAGCAGCGGCTGGGCCAGCAGCGGCTGCCGGTAGCGGGTGAGATAGAAGCGGAAC
>DATAPS010000318.1:0-2055 GCA_036265085.1 Acetobacteraceae bacterium
TGCGGGGAGAGCGACTGTCTTGCGTGTCAAGCGATTTGCCATGGGCGATTGTCTCTGAGAATGGCGTTGAGGATGGTCAGGAGCTTTCGAGCGACGGCGATGAGTGCGACCATCTTCGGCTTGCCGGCGGCGATGAGGCGGTCGAAGAATGCCTTCAGGACTGGGTTGTGCTTCTTGGCGACCATTGCGCCCATGAACACGGCGCTTCGCACGACGGTCCGGCCGCCGCCGATGAAGCTCCTGCCGCGCCATTGGCCGGACTGGCGCGTAAAGGGGGCCAAGCCCCCGAGGGCAGCGATCTCCTTGCGGCCGAGATGCCCGAGCTCGGGCATCTCGGCGATCAGGGTGCGCGCGATGGTGGGGCCGACGCCAGGTACTGAGGCGAGCAAATCCTCCTTAGCGCGCCAGGCTGGGGAACCTCGCACGGCATCGTCGATATCGGTGTCGACGGTGGCCAGCTCCTTCTCCAACGCCTTGAGGAGACGGGCGATGCTCTTCTTGAGACGGGGGAAAGGGACCCGTTTCTCACGCTGGCGCTCGGCCACGATCATTTCGATGATCTGTCGTCGGCGCGCGACGAGATCGGCCAACAGCCGCGTCGCTTGGTCGGGCAGAGGACGCGGCTGGGGCTTGGTCGCCTCTGCGAAGTGCGCGATGACGGCAGCATCGATCGGGTCCGTCTTCGCACGCTGGCCAATTGCCTTGGCGAAGTCCCGGATCTGGGCCGGATTGACGATGACCACGGGAAGGCCTGCCGCAGCCAAAGCGGCGGCCGCAATGGTCTCGAAGCCACCGGTCGCCTCCAACGCCACAATGTGCGGTGAAAGCTCTCCGAAGCGGGCCACCAGCAGCTCGAGTCCAGCGGCATTACGCTCCACTGCAAACACTTCTCCACTGGGACGCACTGCGACGTCGAGGCGGTCCTTCGAAACGTCGATACCGACGATGATGTTTTCCATGTCGACCCGTCCTTGCCTAATCGGGCTTCGCGCCTTGCGGCCCCGGCGACTGTTCGGGTTCGATAGAATGACGGGCGGGGTGCCAGGCTCTCCCACGGTCTTCAAGGACCCAGGGCCAAACGGACGCCCGCCCGTCACCGCGACCCCTAAGCTATCCGAGTCGCGGTCATGAGAGTTACAAGGGCCACACGGCAAGACGGAAAACCCGAACTCGGCCCGGTGAGGGGGCGCTTCCACATGCTCAGACTCGCGGAAGCGCCCCCTCATCCCACCTTCTCCCCGCACGCGGGGAGAGGTATCTGAAAGGCTCTGCGTCCCAAAGCATTGAGCCAACACGTAATCGCTCCTCAAACGCTCCCGATGGCGAGGGAGCTCGCTTGCGCGAGCTGCGAGGCTTTCGTTTGCAACCTGTCGACGAAGCCCTGATGATAAATTGCTTCGGGTCTTGGTTGCGTTAGCGCTGGGCGCCTACGCTTGTGACGCTGCGGAACTGGTCTTGCGGGTGCTCTTCTTCTATCCTGATCGGCGGCTTGGCCGGCGAGGGCTCCAGCCGGCGCCCGAGAAGCGGATCCGGCATCTGCAACACGTCCATGACAATCCGCCACGCATCTACAAAGCATCTACAACAATAAGTAAAGAGGGATTGAAAATGCACAAGAGTCTTATCCGCGCAATCCTGGCCAGCCTGTTGCTCGCCACACCGGCATTCGCGGAGGATCAGCTCAAGGTCGCCTGCGGCGACATCGGCCCGTTGCAGGACATGGTTCCGGAGATCGGCAACCGTCTTGGCATCTTCAAGAAGTACAACCTCGCGGTCGAGCCACTCTACACCCAGGGCAGCGCCGAGAGCCTGCAGGCCGTCCTGTCCGGCGGCGTGCAGGTCGCCATCGCGGCCGGCACCTTCGGGGTATTCTCGGCCTATGCGAAGGGCGCCCCGGTCCGGGTGATCGGCGCGACCATGACGGGCGTCACCGATCAATTCTGGTACGTGCGCGCGGATTCACCGATCCACTCGTTCAAGGAGACCGAAGGCAAGACCATTGCGTTCTCGACGCCGGGCTCCTCGACGCAGATCGCCGTGCTCTCCCTCATGGAT
>DATAPS010000319.1:0-9263 GCA_036265085.1 Acetobacteraceae bacterium
GCAGTAAGTCCTCTCTGATTGGGGTTGTGGGAGTCAAGCCGCCTCGTTGTTTACGTCCCGTACGTACTCACTTCTCCTGGCAGTCTGCGCATGGCCGCCTATGGGCTCAGGATGGCGGCGGGCGCGAACCTGCGTAACGCGCAGCTGGCGGGCGCGGACCTGCGTAACGCGCGAGCCCCCGGAATCGTTCAAGCATCCCTGGTGTCACTTGCGGCGTCCGACTCGAGAGGCCTCAATTCCAGTCCTCTCAACCAAGACGAACGTCACAAGGCCGATGCGGCGATCGCCCAGATTCCGAACGAAGCCCGACGCCAGATCGTTTTTGAGGCCGTCAGGAAAGCGTCGGGGCCCCCAGCTTCGGATTGGCGGCTTGCGTTCGATGCGAGCGAGCAGCGCCAGGTTCTCGTATCGGCGCCCCTGGGTGCCGCCTTCGCCTTGCATCCGGAATGGACGACGACGGACGCGCAGGAGCCGTTCCCCACCGCGCTGGCTGATCTCCTCGTGACCGTGGTCGCGGCCACAGCCAGCGAGGCCGCCGGGCGTGTGGCGGCTCGCGCCTCCGGCTATCTCGGCAGCAAGGTCGCCCTCGACGCCACGATCGGAACCGCAATCGCCTGCCGGCTTATCGCGGCCGCCGACAAACCGGATTCCCGCGTGTCCCTCGCCCAAGCAAACCGCGATCAGTTGTCGGCCGCAATGACAAGGGCACACGTGAGCTGCCCGAAGCCACCCGTTGCAAGCGCAGCCGCGACGCCTTGAATCCGAAGACAGCGACACCCGGGCTACGGGATATTCCTAACTATTCCCGGCACGGCATTTCGTGGTTTGCTGCGCTCATGACCTCGCCCCCAACCCCTCCCACCTCGGTCGGCCTTCTCGACCGCCTCGCCGAAACGGCGGAGGGGCTGCGCCGGGAGCTCGACACTGCGAAACGGACCGACTGGGGAAAGATCCTCGTCATTTCCATGTTCCTGCTCTGCCTCGTTCGCATCGCGACGCTCTACGTCCGCTACAAGGGAGGCCTGCTGACACCGCCGCGTACCCGTTGCACGCCGGGCGTCGCGGCAGCGACCCCGCAGCATCGTCCCCACGTGGCGTCCGCGCCCGCGCACCCCCGCCGGCACGTCGCCACCGCCCGGGACACGCGGCCCATGATCGCCGCGCCCGCCGAACCCCGCGCGCCCGAGACGCGATTTCATGCCTGCGAGGGCCGAGCGTCCCCGCCGCACCCCCGGGTCTCCGCGCACACGGACGCCGGCGACGGCACCGCGCTGATCATCCCATTCCGACAGCGTAAAATGACCGCACCCGCCAGCGCCGATTTGCAATCTATTCGTTACGACATCAAAACATACTGCGGCTAGCCGAGGGTCGGATCCAGCCGGTCCCGCAGCCAATCCCCGAGCAAGCTCACCGCCAACGTCGTCAGCACGATCGTCGCACTCGGCGCGAGCAGGATCCACGGCGCGCGGGTCAGATACTCCCGCCCGTAGCCGACCATGTTGCCGAGCGAGGTCATCGGCGGCTGCACGCCGAGGCCAAGGAACGACAGTCCGCTCTCCAGCAGCACGATCTCCGGAAACGACAGCGTCGCTGCCACGATCAGCGTCGCCGCGATGTTCGGCAGCACGTGGCCGAGATAGATGCGCAGCGGCCGCGCCCCGATCTGCCGCACCGCCGCCGCGTAGCCCTGGGCGTTGGCCGAAATCGCGAGTCCGCGCGAGATGCGGGCGTAACGCTCCCAGCCGTACAGCCCCATCAGCGCAATGAACAGCGGCAGCGCATTGCCGAAGAACGCCAAGACGGCGAGGGCGAGAATCAGGAACGGCATCGACGCCTGAAAATCGATCAGCACCAGCACGAGCTGCTCGACCAGTCCGCGGAAATGTGCCGCGAGCAGGCCGAGCGTCGTGCCGAGCACCGCGCCGATGACGGTCGCGCCAAAGGCGATGAGCAAGCTGATGCGGATGGAAATGATCAGGCGCGAAAGCACGTCGCGCCCAAGCTCGTCCGTGCCGAGCAAATGCGTGACCACGCCGCCGAAGCCGAACGGCGGCAGCAGGCGCGCGCGCAGGTCGAGTGCGGTGATGCTGTAGGGCCTCAGCTGGTCGGCCAACACCGCGATCGCCAGCATCGACACGAGCCACACGATCGCGATGGCGACCAGCGGCGGCAACCGCGTGCGCCGGACGCGCGGCTCGGCCGCCGCGATGACGAGGCCGGACATCAGTGCGCTCCCGCCGGCGCGGTGCCGCGCAGGCGCGGGTCGAGCACGCCGTAGAGCAGGTCGACGATCAGGTTGGCGGCGACCATCGTGGTCGCGACGAGGAGCAGGATGCACTGCACGACGGCGAGATCGCGGTTCGCCACCGCGACGACCAGCAGGCGTCCGACTCCGGGCCAGGAGAACACGCTTTCGACGACCACCGCGCCCGCGATCAGGCTGCCGACCATGAAACCGACGATGGTGATGGTGGGAATCGCGGCGTTCGGGAAAGCGTGGCCGCGCACCACCCGCCGCCACGCGAGCCCTTTCGCGCTGGCGGTGCGGATGTAGGGCTGGCCGAGCACTTCGAGCATCGCGCTGCGGGTGAAGCGCGCGAGGATGCCGGCCCCGCCGAGGCCGAGCGTGATGACGGGAAGGATCGGACTCGACCACATCTCGCGTCCGCCGGACGGAAGCCATCCGAGTGTGACGGAGAAGATCAGCACGAGGACGAGCCCGAGGATGAAGCTCGGTACGGTGAATCCCGCGACGGCGCCCGCCATCACCGCGCGGTCGGCGGTCGAGTTGCGGTGCAGCGCTGCGTAGATGCCCGCGGGGATGCCGAGCACGAGCTTCATCAACAGCGCCGGAATCGTCAGCGCGAGCGTCGCCGGGATGCGCTCGGCGACGATGTCGATGGCGGGCCGGCCGTCGCGCATGGAATCGCCGAGATGGCCGCGGGCGATGGCGGCGAAGTAGTCGACGTACTGCACCCAGATCGGCTGATCGAGCCCCCATTCGTGGCGGAAGGCGTCGATCGCCGCCTGCGGTGCTTCCGGCGACATGATGGTCACCGCCGGATCGCCGGACAGCCGCAGCACGACGAACGCGAAGGTGACGACGAGGATCACCGTCAACAGCGCGCGGCCGAGGCGGATTCCGATGAACCGGAGCACGGTGTCAGGTGCCCCAGTTGCGCGGCGAGAAATCGAGATAGAACGAAGGCGGCGCGCGCCAGGGCAGCGCCTTCTGCTTCGCGGTGAACGTCGCGTTCTGGTGGAGCACGAGATAGGCGGGATCGTCGCGCTCGCAGATCTGCAGCATCCGCGCGAACATTTTCCGCCGCGCCGCCATGTCGGTGTTGCTCTCCATCGCGCGGGAGAGGTCGTTCATCTCGGCGTTCGTCCATTCGCCGTTGGTCTGCTGCGCGCCCTCGGGGCCGTGCTGGTTGACGATGGAGGACACCGGGTCGTCGAACACCGCGCTGTTGGACCAGTCGCGCGATCCGCGCGGGCCGGCGCGGTCGAGCACCTCCGGCCAGTTCTCCTTCAGCTCGATTTCCGTGTTCAGGCCGACGGATTTCCACATCTCCGCGAGAACCTGCGCGGTCGCGACCTCCGCGGTGTAGTAGTCCTTGCGCACACGATAGGCGATGCGGTCGCCCTTGTAGCCGGCTTGCTTGAGGAGCTGTTGGGCGAGGTCGGGATCGTATTTCGGCACCGTCCAGCCGTCGACGAACATCGGGCCGTAGAATTCCCATTGCAGCCCGGGCGGCACGCGTGCACGGCCGGCCCACAGGCTGTCGACGATCGCCTTCCCGTCGACCGCGTGGGCCATTGCGAGTCGCACGCGCGGATCCGCGAGCGCAGGGTGGTGCTTGTCGTGCGCGATGATGCGGTGGTTGAGCACAAGGCCGCCGAGCACCTGGAACTTCGCGTGCTTCGCGACCGTGGCGATCTGGTCCGGCGGGATGTCGGCCGCGAACTCGTACCGGGCGGAGAGCAGCCCGTCGATGCGCGCCGCGGTCTCGCCGACCTCGACGAAGCGCAGCGTACGGATCGGCGGGCGGCCGCCCCAGTAGTCGTCATGTGCGTCGAGGACGAGCGAGACGTCGGGCTCGAAACTGCGGAGCTTGTAGGGCCCGGTGCCGACCGGCTTCTTGCTGTTCGCCGCCCAGGCGCCGCCGTTGTCGATCCAGGCCGATTTCGAGACGATCTCGCTGCCGCCCGCGGAGAGGCGGCCTTCCATGGTGATGTCGGGGCGAGCGTTGACGAACCGCACGGTCTGCGCATCGACGATATCCACCCGCTCCAGCGCAGGCCAGTGGCGGCGGGCGACGGCGGGGATGTCCTTCGGCAGCGCATCGCCGAACATCCGTTCGGGTCCGAATGAGAAGGCGATGTCCTCAGCGGTCATCGTCCGACCGTCATGCATCATAACATTCGGCCGCAGCGCGAGCTCGACGGTGCGATCGTCGATCCGCTTCCAGGCCGTCGCCAGACCCGGCACCCGCTCCAGCTTCCCCCGCTGATTCCGCCCGATCGGCGTCTCGAGGATCGAGGCGACCCAGCGCTCGGAGGCGTTGGAGGACTGCTCGCGCAACGGGTCGAGCGTGCCGGTGTTGGCGATTTTCTGGACCGCGATGGTGATGGTCGGGCGGGTGTCGGATTGCGCGATCGCGACACGGGGCAGGACCAGCGAGGCGGCGAGGAAGGTGCGGCGTTTCATGCGGCGGCTTTCAGCGCGGGGGCCTCCGCGAGATGACACGCGACCTGCCGCCCGTCGACCGTCGGGCGCAAGACCGGAGTCACCGTCCGGCATTCCGCGACTGCGAAACGGCAGCGAGGATGGAAGGCGCAGCCGGACGGGCGGTCGGCGGGGTTCGGCGGGTCGCCGGCGAGCACGATCCGCTCGCGCTGACGGTGGCCCGGGACGGGGATCGCGGAGACCAACGCTTGGGAATAGGGGTGCAGCGGGGCGGCGAAGATGGCGTCGGGGTCGCCCTGCTCGACGACGGTGCCGAGGTAGATTACCGCAACCTCGTGGCTGACCTGACGGACGATTTTCAGGTCGTGGCTGATGAAGATCATCGCCACCCCGCGCGCCGCCTGCAGGTCGGTCAGCATGTTCACCACCTGCGCCTGGATCGACACGTCGAGCGCCGAGATCGGCTCGTCCGCCACCAGCAGCGCCGGGTCGGTGGCCAGCGCGCGGGCCAGAACGGCGCGCTGGCGCTGGCCGCCGGAGAGCTCGTGGGGGTAACGCGCCGCCAGCTCGGGGCGGAGGCCGACGTCGCGAAGCAGGGCGGCGAGGCGATCCCGCCGCTCGGCTTTGGTGCCGATCCCGTGAACCGCGAGCGGCTCGAGGATCTGGGTGGCGATGGTCAGGCGCCGGTCGAGGGCGCCGAGCGGGTCCTGGTGGACCAGCTGCATGCGGTTGCGCAGCTTCCGCCAGGCTTCGGTGCGCGGCGGGGGGAGAGGCGCGCCGTCGAAGCGGACGGTGCCGGCGCTCGGCTGGTCGATGCCGAGGGCGAGGCGCCCGGTGGTGGACTTGCCGCAGCCGGACTCGCCGACGATGCCCAGCGTGCGGCCGGCGGTGACGCTCAGCGAGATGCCATCGACGGCGCGAACCTCGGTCGGGCGGGAGATCAAGCCGCGGCGGCTGGCATAGACTTTCGAGACGCCGCGAAGCTCAACCAGGCTCACGCCGGCTCCAGTTCGTGCATCCGCACGCACAGGCAGGCGGCGCGCTGGCCGGTCGACGCGGTCCGGAATTCCGGGACGCCGGCGTCGCACGCAGGGCGTGCGAGCTTGCAGCGTGGCGCGAAGGCGCAGCCGGGGGGCATGCTACGAGGGTCGGGCACGCCGCCCTCGATGGCGGCGAGGCGGCGGCGGGGGCCGGTCATGTCGGGGAGGGCTTCGAGCAGGCCCTGAGTGTAGGGGTGGGCCGGCGCGGCGAAGAGGGTGTCGGCGGGGCCGCGCTCGACGATCCGGCCCGCATACATCACGCAGACCTGGGTGCAGAGGTCGGCGACGACGCCGAGGTCGTGGCTGATCAGCGCCAGCGCCATGCCGAGCTCGCGCTGCAGCCGGCGGAGTAGGTCGAGGATCTGCGCCTGGATGGTCGCGTCGAGCGCGGTGGTCGGCTCGTCCGCCACCAGCAGTTCCGGCCGACCGGCCAGCGCCATCGCGATCATCACGCGCTGGTTCTGCCCGCCCGACATCTCGTGCGGATAGACGTCGAGCCGGCGGCCCGGATCGGGGATGCCGACCAGCTCGAACAGCCGCCGCGCCTCCGCACGAGCGGACGCGCCGTCCATGCCGCGATGCAGCCGCAGGGCTTCGGCGACTTGGCGGCCGACCCGATGGACCGGATTGAGTGCGCTCGCCGGGTCCTGAAAGATCATCGCGATCCGCCGCCCGCGGACGCGCTCGAGGGCGGTCACGGGGGCGCCGACGAGCTCCTGATCGCCCAGCCGGACGCTGCCGCCCACGCGTGCGGTGCGAGGCAGCAGGCCGAGCGCCGCGAGCCAGGTGACCGACTTGCCGCAGCCGCTCTCGCCGACCAGGCCGACCGCCTCTCCGGGCACGACGTCGAGATCCACTCCGCGCAGGGCGGGGACGCCGTCGAATGCGACCGTCAGGTCGCGGATGCTGACAAGCGCTGCGCTCATGCGCCCCAGTTTTGCGCGCGGAAGTCCATCGCGAAAGACGGCGCGGGCTTCCACCTTATGCTTTTCGGCTTGGCCGTGAACGTCGCGTTCTGGTGCAGCACGATATAGGTCGGGTCCTCGCGCTCGCAGATCGCCAGCATCCGCGCGAAGGCGTCGTGGCGCTTCTGCCGGTCGGTGCTGGAGAGCAGCACGTCGGAGAGCGTCGCCATCTCCGCGTTCGACCACTCGCCGGTCTGCTGGTCCTCGCCATTGGGGCCGAACTGGCTGACGATGGAGGACACAGGATCGTTATACGCGGCGCTGCAGGACCAGTCGTGCACGCCGCGGTTCGGGCGATCCTGAACCTGGGTCCAGTTCTCCTTCATCGCGATCTCGGTGTTGATCCCGACCGCCTTCCACATCTCGGCGACGATCTGCACCGAGGGCACCTGGTTGGTGTAGTAGTTGTTGAGCATCCGGTACGGGATCACCTCGCCCTTGTAGCCGGCGTCCTTGAGCAGCTGCTGCGCCTTCTTCGGGTCGTATTCCGGCACGCTCCAGCCCTTGACGAACATGTCGTCGTAGAACTCGAACTGCAGGCCGGCGGGGACGCGCGTGCGGCCGGCCCAGAGGCTGTCGATGATGGCCTGGCGGTCGATCGCGTGCGCCATCGCGAGGCGCATCCGCGGATCGCGCAGCACCGGGAAATGCTCGTCGAGCGCGATGATGCGGATATTGGGGATGGTGCCGCCGAGCACCTCGAACTTACCGCTCTGCTCGATCTTGCCGATCTGGTCGGGCGGCATGTCGGAGGCGAACTGGAATTCGCCGGTCAACAGGCCGTTCACGCGGCTCGCGATCTCCGGCACCTCGACGAGGCGCAGCGTCTTGATCGGCGGACGGCCGCCCCAGTACTCGTCATGCGCGTCCATGATGAGCTGATCGTCGGGCCGATATTCGCGGATCTTGTACGGCCCGGTGCCGATCGGCGCGCGGGAGAAATCGAGCCAGCTCGCCGCGGCGTTGTAGGCGCGCTGGTTGACGATCTCGCTGCCGCGCTGCGACGCGCGGCCTTCGAGCGTGACGTCCGGCGTCGCGTTGACGAAGCGCACCGCGTATTTGTCCACCGCCTCGACGCGGTCGAGCGCCGGCCACAGGCGGCGTCCGACCGGCGGGACTTCCGGCGGAAGCTGCTTGCTCCGCACCGTGTTGACGATGTTGGTCAGCTCCAGCGTCTTCGATTCCTTCGGGCGCGTGTTGCCGAACATGTGCTCGGGGCTGAAGCTGAACACCACGTCCTCGGCGGTCATCTCGTCGCCGTTGTGGAATTTCACCCCGCGCCGAAGTGAGAATTCGACGGTCTTGTCGTCGATCCGCTTCCACTCAGTCGCGAGGCCGGGCACGCTCTCGAGCTGACCCTGCCAGTTCAGGGCGACGAGGCGCTCGCAATACATCGGCATCATGCGCGTGCCGACATTCGACTGCTCGCGCAGACCGTCGAGCGTGTTGCTGTTGCTGACCTTCTGCACGGCAACCGTCACGTTTGGGCGCTGGTCGGCCTGCGCGATCGCGAAGCGCGGCAGCACCGCAGTGGCGGCGGTCGCGGCTAGCAGGCTGCGGCGTCGAATCGTTGCCATGTATCGTCTCCCGTTGGCGTCGTGCGGTGCTGCAAGCCGGTCGGACTTGCGTGGAAATGGGTGAGCGTGCGGTCGGCGTGGCGCATTCGCCAGGACAGCATCCGCTGTGCGCAATCGCGCACGACCGCAACGTATGCGGGATCGTCGGCGAGATTACGGAACTGGTTCGGGTCGGCACGCAGGTCGAACAGCAGCGGCGGGAGCTTGGTGAAATGGACGTATTTGTAGGCGTCGTCCTGCAAGACGCAGAGCGCGCTTTCGTCCATCGTCAGCCCGAGCTCGTCTTCGGGCATGCTGTTCGGCGTGTCTCGGAAATCGAACTCGTAGTGCAGCGCGTCGCGCCAGTCCGGCGGCGTGCTGCCGCGCAGGATCGGCACAAGCGAGCGGCCGTCGCAGGCGTCGGGAATGGCCGCGCCGATCCAGTCGAGCAATGTCGGCATCACGTCGACGCTCTCGGTCGGCAGGTCGACGATGTTTCCCCGCGTCGCCGCTGCGGCGGGATCGACGATCACGAGCGGGATGCGAAAGCTCTCGTCGTGATAGCCGATCTTGCCCAGCAGATAGTGGTCGCCGAGCTGTTCGCCGTGATCCGAGGTGAACACGATCAGCGTGTCGCGCCACTGATCGGTCGCGTCGAGATAGGCGAAGACCTGGCCGAGATAGTCGTCGATCTCGGTCATCATGCCATAATAGGTCGCGCGCATCTGCCGCACCGATGCGTCGTCCATCGCCGCGGCCATGCCTTCGCCGCCCTGGAAGAACGAGCCCTGGAGCGTGTGGCGGAGATAGTATTGCAGCAGCGGATGCTGCGTCGCCTCGGCTTCCGGCGACGCGGCGCGAACGGGCGCCGGCATATCGGCCGGGCGGTACATCGCGTGATAGGGCGCGCTCGCGATGAAGGGCGGATGCGGGCGGTAGTAGCCGAGATGCAGGAAGAACGGCCTCCCGCTCCGACCTTTGAGATAGGTCAGCGCCTTGTCGGTGAAGA
>DATAPS010000320.1:0-10390 GCA_036265085.1 Acetobacteraceae bacterium
TTCTGGTTCTGGTCGGCGTTTACATCTTCTTCCTGCGCCAAATGCAAAGCGGCACGGGTCGCGCCATGGGCTTCGGCAAGTCGAAAGCGCGCCTGCTGACCGAGAAGCACGGCCGTGTCACCTTCGATGACGTCGCCGGCATCGACGAGGCGAAGAGCGAGCTTCAGGAGATCGTCGAGTTCCTGAAGGACCCGCAGAAATTCCAGCGCCTCGGCGGCAAGATCCCAAAGGGCGTACTGCTCGTCGGGCCTCCGGGCACTGGCAAGACACTGCTCGCGCGCGCGATCGCGGGTGAAGCGAATGTGCCGTTCTTCACCATCTCCGGTTCGGACTTCGTCGAGATGTTCGTGGGCGTGGGCGCGAGCCGCGTGCGCGACATGTTCGAGCAAGGAAAGAAGAACGCGCCCTGCATCATCTTCATCGACGAGATCGACGCCGTAGGACGCCACCGCGGCGCGGGCCTCGGCGGTGGCAACGACGAGCGGGAGCAGACGCTGAACCAGATGCTCGTCGAGATGGACGGGTTCGAGAGCAACGAGGGCGTGATCCTCATTGCGGCGACGAACCGTCCGGACGTGCTCGATCCCGCGTTGCTGCGTCCCGGCCGTTTCGACCGGCAGGTCGTCGTGCCGAACCCGGACGTGAACGGGCGCGAGAAGATCCTGCGCGTGCACATGCGCAAGGTGCCGCTGGCGAGCGACGTCGATCCGAAAGTGATCGCGCGCGGCACGCCGGGCTTTTCGGGCGCCGATCTCGCCAATCTCGTGAACGAGGCAGCGCTGCTGGCGGCGCGCATCGGTAAGCGCGTGGTCGCGATGGCGGAGTTCGAGAACGCCAAGGACAAGGTGCTGATGGGCGCCGAGCGCCGCAGCCTCGTCATGAGTGACGCGGAAAAGCGGATGACCGCGTATCACGAGGGCGGGCACGCCCTGTGCGCGATGCACGAGACCGAGTGCGACCCGGTCCACAAGGCGACGATCATTCCACGCGGACGAGCGCTCGGGTTGGTGATGAGCCTGCCGGAGGGAGATCGCTACTCGAAGAGCAAGTCGAAGCTGTTGGCCGAGCTGACGATGGCAATGGGTGGGCGCGCAGCGGAGGAGCTGATCTTCGGGGCTGACAAGGTGTCCAACGGCGCGGCCGGGGACATCAAGATGGCGACCGATCAAGCGCGCCGGATGGTCACCGAATGGGGCATGAGTGACAAGCTCGGCATGATCGCCTATGGCGACAACAGTCAGGAGGTGTTCCTCGGGCACTCGGTGACGCAGAACAAGAACGTCTCCGAAGTGACCGCGCGGGAGATCGATGCTGAGATCAAGGACATCATCGACAGCGCTTATCAGCGCGCGAAGCGGATCCTAACCGAGAATATCGACGAGCTGCACCGCTTGGCGCGCGGGCTGCTCGAGTACGAGACGCTTTCGGGCGACGAGATTCGTACCGTCCTACGCGGTGAGCCGGTGATCAAGAAGATCGTCGACGAGCCGGCGCCGGAGAGCCGCCGCGCCTCGGTCCCTGCCGCCGGGCGTCCGGCACCCCCGCCGACCGCGGGCGGTCTCGGCCCGCAGCCGCAGCCCGGGTAGACAACTCGATCCGGCGGGAGCACCGGCTGCGTGCCGATGCCCCTCTTCGAGCCTCAAGGCCTTCTCACCGGTCAGGCCGCGGCAAGAGCCGTCGCGGCCGGTTGTGCGTTGCCGCTCGCGGGCGGACCTGTGGCATTCGCCTTCGCGCGGCTGCTTGAGGACGACCGGGTCATCGGTGTTTCCGACCTGCCGGCGGCCTATGATCACGCGCGTGACGCTCTGACGCGGCCGCCGCGGGTGTGGGCGCGCTTCGACGGGAAGCGTCCGCTGGTGATGGGGATCATCAACGTCACCCCTGACAGCTTCAGCGACGGCGGCCAGTTCGAGACGACGGATGCGGCGATTGCCGCCGGGCTCGCGATCAAGGCGGCCGGAGGCGATATCGTCGACGTCGGCGGCGAGAGCACGCGCCCGAATTCCGCACCAACGCCACCGGCGGCCGAACGGGCGCGCGTGATTCCGGTGGTCCGTGCGCTCGCGGCGGCCGGGGCCGTCGTCTCGATCGACACACGCAACGCCGCCACCATGGCCGAGGCGATCAAGGCCGGCGCCACGATCGTCAACGACGTGAGCGGCCTGGCTCACGACCCGGACGCCGCTTCGGTCGTCGCCGAGAGCGGGTGTGCAGTGATCGTGATGCACATGCGCGGCACGCCGGCGACAATGATGGGTCTGGCCAGCTACGGCGACGTTGCTGTGGACGTCGCCCGCGAGCTCGCGCTCCGAGTCGAGTCCGCGGAGACGGCCGGGATCGCCCGCTCGCAGATCGCGATCGACCCGGGGATCGGGTTCGCCAAGACGGGCGCGGACAACGTCGCGCTCCTGTCGCGATTGGGCGTGCTGCTCAATCTCGGCCTGCCGCTCGTCGTGGGCGCGTCCCGCAAGGCGTTCATTGGGCGCCTCGGCGGTGCCGATATCGCGATCCAGCGCGATCCTGGCTCGCTCGCTGCGGCGCTGTTCGCGGCCCTGAACGGTGCGGCCGTCCTGCGTGTGCACGACGTTCCCGCGACCGTGCAGGCCATTCGCGTATGGCGCTCGATCATCGAGTCCGGCTAAGTCGGCGCGTATGTTCCCGGACGCCTTGTGGGGATGATGGCCATGTCGAGTGCGCGCCGCCTGTTCGGCACGGATGGGATCCGCGGTCAGGCCAACGTCGATCCCATGACGGCGGAGACCGCGCTCAAGCTGGGGCAGGCGGCCGGGTTGCGGTTCAAGCGTGGCAGCCACCGGCATCGCGCCTTGATAGGCAAGGATACGCGGCTTTCCGGCTACATGATCGAGCCGGCGCTGGTGGCCGGGTTCATCGGCGCGGGAATGGATGTGGTTCTCGTCGGTCCGCTGCCGACGCCAGCGATCGCGATGCTGACCCGCAGCTTGCGGGCCGATCTGGGTGTGATGATCTCGGCGTCGCACAATCCGTTCGAGGACAACGGGATCAAGCTGTTCGGGCCGGACGGGTTCAAGCTGTCCGACACGACCGAACGCGAAATCGAGATGCTGATGGTTAGCGAGCTCGCCCCGCGGCTTGCTCAGTCCGCCGGCCTCGGCCGGGCCGCGCGGCTCGACGATGCGGCAGGACGCTACATCGAGGCGGCGAAGGCGACGTTCCCGCGAGGGCTGCGGCTCGACGATCTCAAGGTCGTCGTCGATTGCGCGCATGGCGCCGCGTATCGCGTGGCGCCGACAGTGCTGTGGGAGTTGGGGGCGGAGGTGATTTCGGTCGGCGTCTCGCCGGACGGTTTCAACATCAACAAAGAATGCGGCTCGACCGCGCCGGAGCTCCTCTGCACCGAGGTGCGGCGGCACGGCGCGCATCTCGGCATCGCGCTCGACGGCGACGCCGACCGGCTGATCCTGGCGGACGAGACTGGCACGATCGTCGATGGCGACCAGATCCTCGCGCTCATCGCGCGGTCCTGGAGCGATGCCGGCCAACTCCGCGGGGGCGCCGTGGTCGCGACGGTGATGTCCAATCTCGGGCTCGAACGCTTCCTCGAGGCGCGCGCGATCACCCTGCACCGCACTCGGGTCGGCGACCGCTACGTCGTCGAACGGATGCGCGAGAGCGGCTGCAACGTCGGCGGCGAGCAGTCCGGCCACATGATCCTGTCCGACTATGCAACGACGGGCGACGGGCTGGTTGCCGCGCTCCAAGTGCTCGCGGTGCTCGTGCAGGACGGCAGGTCGGCGAGCGAGGCCACGCGCCTGTTCGCGCCGCTTCCGCAGCGCCTGCGCAACGTGCGCTTCACCGGTGCTTCCCCGCTCGAGGCGGACGGGGTCAGGGCAGCGATCGATGCCGCGAGTTCGCGGCTGAACGGCAGCGGGCGGGTGCTTATCCGGGAGAGCGGGACGGAGCCGGTGATCCGCGTGATGGCGGAGGGCGAGGACGAGGCACTGGTGATGCTGATCGTCGACGAGCTTTGCGAACGGATCCGGGCCGCTGCCTGATGCGAGGCCGGGTGCTGGTGATCGCCGGGTCCGATTCCGGGGGGGGTGCGGGCATCCAGGCGGATATCAAGACCATCACGGCGCTCGACGGTTTTGCCATGACGGCCGTGACGGCGCTGACAGCGCAGAACACGCTCGGGGTGCACGGTGTTTTCGCCGTTCCGCCGCAATTCGTGCGCGAGCAGATCGGCTGCGTGCTCTCCGACATCGGCGCGGACGTCATCAAGGTCGGGATGCTGGGCGATGCGGCGCTGATCGAGGAGGTGGCGGCGGTGCTCGAGGAATCGGCGACGGGTATTCCGGTGGTGCTCGACCCGGTGATGGTTGCCAAGGGCGGCGCGCCCCTGCTCGCGGTGGAGGCACTGGGTCATCTCAAGCGGCGGCTGGTGCCGCTCGCGGACGTGCTGACGCCGAACGTGCCGGAGGCGGAAGCGCTCGCGGGGATACCCATCCCCGACGCCGATGCGATGGCAGGAGCGGCCACTGCGCTGCGCAGCCTCGGGGCGTCAGCCGTGCTCCTCAAAGGCGGACATCTTGCTGGACCGCAGGTCATCGACCTGCTGGTGACCGATGGGGGCGTCACGCGATTCCGCGGTGCGCGAATCGAGACGCGCCACACGCATGGAACCGGTTGCACGCTGGCGAGCGCGCTGGCCGTGAGTCTGGCGCAGGGACTGCCTATGAAAGCGGCTGTCGTGCGGGCGCGCGCCTATGTCCGTGACGCGATCGCATCGGCCCCCGGCTTCGGACATGGGCACGGCCCGCTGAACCACGCGGTTCCGCCGCCGGTGCGCGATGCAGGGGAGAACGCCGCCTGATACCGGGCGTGGCGGGATAGGACCATTACCGGAGCGTGCAAAGTGAGAGGTTTTATCCGGACTGCGCCCGCCGCGGCGGAAGAAGGTGAGCTGCGAAGGGGCACTGCACCCTACGGGTGGGTGCGCTCGGTCGCGATGTGGAGCGTGGCTGTTACGGAGCCGCCCGGCGGGATTTGGACGATGCCAGGCTTGTCCATGATGTCGCCGTCGAAGTCGGTTGGGCTCGCCATGCCGAGCCACGGCTCGATGCACAGGAAATCGCCGCCCAGCCGCATCCAGATGCCGAGCTCGCGGAATCCTTTCCAGCTTACCCGGAGGGCTGGCGCACCCGGGGCTCCAAAGCGGACCCAACGGCTCGCGGGGTGCTCAAGGATGAGCGCGTCGGCCGTGAACAGTTCCGGGCGCAGCGCGAGGATGCCGTTCACGATAGGGGAGGGGCGGTTCGCTGGCGTAAGCAAACCGTCGGAAACACCGCGAAGCGGACCCGGCTCGTCATGCTCGAAGGTGAGGGCGTGTGCATCTTTCGGGATCCCGTCCAGCAACGGCCAGCGAAACGCCGGGTGCGCACCCATCGATGCGGGCAAGACCGTATCGGCCGGATTGTTGATCGTGAACGTCGCGGTCAGCCCACCCGATTCGATCGCGTACGCAACTTCAAATCGAAATGCGAAGGGATAGATTGCGCGCGTGGCATCGTCGTCGATCAGGAGTAATCGGCACGAGCCATCGCTGCGCCCGGCGAGCGCGAAGCGCCTGTCGCGGGCGAACCCGTGCTGCGTGAGGCGGTAGGTTCGCCCGGCGTGGCGGAGCGTGTCGTCCTTGAGCCGTCCGACGATCGGGAATAGCACGGGCGCATGCCGGGGCCAGACCGGCAGCGCCTGCCAGATATATTCGTGCCCGTCGGCATCTTGCAGCGAGCAAAGCTCGGCACCGTCGGCCTTAACCTCGACCGTCAGGCCATCGCGGGTCAGAGTATAGCGGTCCATGATCTATCTCTCCTCCCTGCGCCGCCGTCCGGACTATCCGCGGGATCCCGACATCTTCCCATGGTCGCTGCCACTCATCCGCGATCTTGAGGAATTGGCGTTCAGCGCACCAGTGACATTCCTGGTCGGCGAGAACGGATCAGGCAAGTCGACGGTGCTGGAGGGTATCGCGGCGGGAATGGACGCAGTTGCGAGCGGCGGCCAAGACCTCCGCCAAGATCTGAGCTTGGCGGCAGCACGCAGTTTTGCCGAAGGCTTTCTGTTTGCCCGCCGGCGGCATGCCCGCACCCGTCTCTTTCTTCGCGCAGAAGATGTGTTCGGCTTCACGAGCCGCGTCAGCAACGACATTGGCGACTTAACCGTCGCGGAAGCGGAACTCAAGGCATCGCTTCCGGAGGGTTACGGTCGGCAGATCGCGGCCGGCGCGGTGCGCGGCCAGCGTCTCGCCCTCGTTCGCTCCTACGGCGCGAACCCGGACGGGCGCTCACATGGCGAGACCTTCCTCGCGCTTCTGCGGCGCCGGCTCGCACCGCGCGGCCTTTATTTCCTCGACGAGCCGGAGACGCCCCTGTCGCCAACCCGCGTTCTGGCCCTAATGGCGCTGTTGAACGACGCGGTTGCGCAGCACAGTCAATTCGTCATCGCCACCCATTCGCCGATCCTGCTCGCCTTCCCCGGGGCGGAAATCCTCGCGATCAGCGGCGCCGCATTTCGGCGTGCCGCCTGGGATGAACTCGAGCAGGTGCGGGTGACTCGCGCATTTCTCAGCGACCCGAGCGCGACCCTACAGAAGCTGCTGAAGGCCTGAACACGAGCCGGAACCGCTCGAGCACGAGCTCCGTGTCCTCGCTGAACGGCTGCCCGAGGGAGCGGCAGCGCGGCGCGTAGTTGGCCCGGCATTGCCGCCGCCAGCTCTTGAGCGATCCGCCCCACTCGCCGTAGCTGCGCGCGAAGGCGTCGTCGATCTCGCAGAAACGCTCGACCATCACCTCGGTCGTTTCGATGACCGCCACGGGTCGGCCGGAGCCGTCCTCGACGATGCTGAGCATTCCTTCTTCGGGCAGCGTCTCGCTGTTCACATCATAGTCGAGCTTCAGCGAAGTGGTGGCCGTCTTCGCGCCGCTGAGGATCAGCTCTGCCGCTTCGTCCGCGCTCGCTTTGCTGTCGCCGATGCGGAGGACATTGAAGAAGCGTTGGGCGGCATCCGGAATGTCCGCCTGGGCGACGAAACGCCGCCAGAACTCATGGTGTGGAACGGCGCGGTCCATGCGCGACGGGCCTTTCTTCTTCGCCAAAGCAGAACGTGCAGCGCTCACTATGAACCCTCGTTTCAGGTGCGGATGATCAGACGCCGTTCTCATTCAGATTTTCCAGACGCGACGTTTGCGGGTCCGTTGCCCATGGACTAGTCCATAGCGCGAGCAGCACGGATCACGCAAATAGGGCCAAAGTCAAGGTAAACAGCCACTCGCGTTTATGTGCGTGGGCGAAAGTAACTTGACAGGAGTCGCCGGCCCTGCCTGATCCCACAGGCCGAATTTGATTGATCCGCAAAAACTTTGAAACGGCGCCGATGATCGATCGTGCACTTGGTCGACACGTGGCGCGGACCGCGGTAAGAAGGGTGTGGGTTACGCCCCCCCACCGGGGCGCTTCTCTTCTGGAAGGGAGAGCTGACAATGGCAGTATCTGTTGCGCGGCCTCGTACGCGCCCCACGAATCCCAATTTTTCTTCCGGCCCGTGTGCCAAGCGACCAGGCTTTGCGCTGGTGTCTTTGCAGACCGCGGCGCTCGGGCGGAGCCACCGGGCTTCCGGACCGAAGAAGCGCTTGGCAGAGGTGATCGCTCGCTCCCGAGCGTTGCTCGCGCTGCCGGAGAATTGGCGCCTCGGCATCGTACCCGGGTCGGATACCGGCGCCGTGGAGATGGCGATGTGGTCGCTGCTCGGAGCACGCGGCGTGGACGTGCTCGCGTTCGAGAGCTTCTCGGAAGGCTGGGCGACCGACGCCGTGAAGCAGCTGAAGCTGCGTGATGCCCGTGTGCTGTCCGCCCCCTATGGGCGACTCCCCGATCTCGGGGCGGTGCGCCCGGACCGGGACCTCGTGTTCGCCTGGAATGGGACAACGTCGGGCGTCCGCATGCCCGATGCATCTTGGATCGCGGCGGATCGCGACGGGCTCGCGATCTGCGACGCGACATCGGCCGCGTTCGCCATGGCGCTGCCCTGGGACAAGCTCGATGCAGTGACCTGGTCCTGGCAGAAGGTCCTCGGCGGGGAGGCGGCGCACGGCATGCTCGCCCTCTCGCCGCGAGCGGTCGAGCGACTGCTGACCTACAAGCCGGCGTGGCCGTTGCCAAAGATCTTCCGGTTGACATCGGGCGGCAAGCTGATCGAGGGCATCTTCGAGGGCGAAACGATCAACACGCCGAGCCTGCTCTGTGTCGAGGACGCGCTCGACGGGCTGCGTTGGGCCGAGTCGGTCGGCGGGCTGGACGCGCTCATCGCCCGAAGCGAGGCCAACCTCGCGGCGGTCGCCGAATGGGCAGACTCGAGCGACACGTTCGCTTTGCTCGCGGAGGACCCGGCTACCCGGTCTTGCACATCGATATGCCTAAAGATCGCCGCGCCTTGGTTCATGGCGCTCGGCGCCGAGTCGCAGGCCGCCGCGGCCAAAGAGATCGCCGCCTTGCTGGAGAGCGAGGGGGCTGCATACGACATTGCCGGCTATCGCGACGCGCCGCCGGGCTTGCGGATCTGGGGGGGGGCCACCGTCGAGACGGCCGATATACGCGCGCTGCTGCCCTGGCTGGACTGGGCAACGGCCGAGGTGGCCAGCCATCACCTGCAGGTGGCGGAGTGACGGCGATGCCGAAAGTGCTGATCAGCGACAAGCTCTCGACCGCAGCTGTCGAGATCTTCCGTGCCCGCGGCATCGACGCGGATGTGAAGCCCGGCCTGTCGCCGGCCGATCTCCGGGCCATCATCGCCGATTATGACGGACTTGCCGTCCGCTCCTCGACGAAGGTGACGCGCGAGCTTCTCGAGGTTGCCGACAATCTGAAGGTCGTCGGCCGCGCCGGTATCGGCGTCGACAACGTCGACATCAAGAGTGCGACCGCGCGCGGCGTGGTCGTGATGAATACGCCGTACGGCAACACCATCACCACGGCCGAACACGCGATTGCCCTGATGTTTGCGCTCGCGCGCCAGGTGCCGGAGGCGAGCGCGTCCACGAAGGCCGGCAAGTGGGAGAAGAACCGCTTCTTGGGCGTCGAGCTATCCGGCAAGACCCTCGGACTGATCGGATGCGGCAACATCGGCTCTATCGTCGCGGACCGCGCGCAAGGGCTGAAGATGCGCGTGATTGCCTACGATCCGTACCTGACCGAGCACCGCGCCGTCGATCTCGGGGTCGAGAAGGTCGAACTGGACGACTTGCTCGCGCGCGCCGACATCATCTCGCTGCATGCACCGCTGACCGACTCGACGCGCAATGTGCTCTCGCCTGAGGCGATCGCCCGCACAAAGAAAGGCGTGCGGATCATCAACTGCGCGCGCGGCGGGCTTGTGGACGAGGCGGCGCTGGCCGACGCGCTGGTATCGGGCCACGTCGCCGGTGCGGCGCTCGACGTGTTCGAGATGGAGCCCGCGACCGCAAGCCCGCTCTTCGGGCTGGAGAACGTCGTCTGCACGCCGCATCTCGGCGCGGCGACAGCCGAAGCGCAGGAGAACGTCGCACTCCAGATCGCGGAACAAATGAGCGACTTCCTGCTCACCGGCGCCGTCTCGAACGCGATCAACATGCCGAACATCTCGGCCGAGGCCGCGCCGCGGCTGAAGCCCTACATGGAGCTGTGCCGGCTCTTGGGCGCGTTCGCCGGTCAGCTCACGTCGGCGCGGGACGGCGTCATCCGCCGCGTCGTGATCGAGTATGAGGGCCTTGCCGCCGACCTCGACACGCATCGGCCGCTCAATGCGGCGGCGTTGACCGGATTGCTTCAGCCCCTGATCGCCAGCGTGAACATGGTGAATGCCCCGGCGATCGCGCGGGAGCGGGGCATCGATGTGGCGGAGACGGTGCACGACCGTCCGAGCGAGTATCAGACGCTGGTGCGCATCACCGTCGAGTCGGACCAGCTGACGCGGGCGGTGGCCGGAACGCTCTTTGCGGGCGCGCGCCCGCGGATCGTCGAGATCAAGAACATCCGAGTCGAGGCCGATTTCGCGCGGCACATGCTCTACGTGACCAATCAGGACAAGCCGGGCTTCATCGGCCGCTTCGGGGCGACGCTCGCGGGCGCTGGGATCAATATCGCGACATTCCACCTCGGCCGTGCCGAGCAGGGCGGAGATGCGATCTGCCTTGTCTCGGTGGACGAACCGGTGCCGGAAGACGTGCTGGCGATGGTCCGCACCTTGCCGCTCGTGATGCAGGCGACGCCGCTCAGTTTCTGAGCGGCGCTCGCGCGCGGATTGTTACGTGATTCCCTACGGGTTGCGGTGCGGTCCGCGACTTGTCCACAAGATATTGCAGTTGGACGTCGTTGCGCA
>DATAPS010000321.1:0-9163 GCA_036265085.1 Acetobacteraceae bacterium
CCATCGCGCAGCCGCATCAGCGCGTCGTTCGCCTCGTGCTGCGGCACGGTCTCCACCGGCAGCGGCTTCACCCCGCCGCCCTGAGCGAGCTGCACCAGCTCACGCAGGTCCTTCATCGTGCCGACATAGCTGCCCTGGACCGTCAGCGCCCGCATCGCCATCAGCGGCAGCGGGATCGTCAGCTCGCCGCCGAACAGCCCGACCTGAACCAGTTTGCCGCCCTTTTGCAGCGCGTCGAACGCAAAGCGCGCGGTCGCCGTCCCGTTCACCAAGTCGATCACCGCCCGCGCAGGACCCCCGATCGCCTCCACGATGCGCTTCGTCACCCCCTCCCCGCTCCCGTCCACCACCTTGGTCGCGCCCTCGACGAGTGCCGCCTGGCGCTTCGAAGCGTTAATGTCGACGACGACGATGTTTCGATGGCCCATCGCCTTCAGCACCGAGATCGCGTTGAGCCCGAGGCCGCCGGCCCCGACAATCACGACCGGCTCGTCGGGGGCTATCGGCATCACCTTCTTGATCGCCGAATAGACCGTAATGCCGGAGCATGCATAGGTCGCCGCGACCGCCGGATCGACGTTGCCGGGGTCGACGAGATGACGCGGATGCGACGCCAGAACATGCGTCGCGTAGCCTCCGTTCTGGTAGATGCCGATGCTGCGCGGCGTGACGCACATGTTGTCCTCGTCCGACGTGCAGGCGGGGCAACGGCCACAGCCGACCCAGGGATAGACGATACGCAGGTCGCCTGGCGAGACGCCCGTTGCCTCCGGACCGAGCTTGACGACGCGGCCGACGATTTCATGGCCCATCGCGAGTGGCAGCACGACGCCTCGGTCTTTCAGCTTCAGTATCTTGCCGCCGCCGAGGTCGTAATGGCCTTCCCAGATATGCAAGTCGGAATGACAGACTCCGCAATGCGTGGTCTCGAGCAGAACCTGGGTTCCGGTCGGCTCCGGCGTTGCTAATTCCATCTCCTCAAGTGGCTTCCCGCTTTCAACCACGGCCCACGCGCGCATCGCGTCACCCTCCCCCCAGCTGATTCACTGCGTCGGTCTCTACACCAGATCCGTCGGTTCTGCGCCATGGCCGGGTTCGCCGCGCAGTGGGCGAAGACGCCGCGCTCGCGCGGATCGCAGAAGAGTCGTGGGGCGGGTCTCGACCCGCCCCGCGATGCTCGACTTGGCTATGGCAACGGCTGCGCGAGGAATCGCTTGAATTCCTCCGCATAATCCGGGTGCCAGCGCGACAGCGGCGGCCGGTTCACGATGATGTCCTGTGCGGCCCACAGCATCCGGCGATTGTCGATGTCGCGCGTCACGTCGTTGTCGGGGCAGAGGATGTAGAAGTCACCCTGATTCATTCCGGCGATCAGCATGTCGACGACCTGATCCGGCATCCACGCCCCCGGCGGCTTCTCGGTCCGGTTGCCGCTGGTCATGCCAGTGAATGTCGAGCCGGGTATAAGCAGGTGCGCGGTGATCTTGCTACCCTCGGTGTTTCGCAGGCTGTGCGCGAGCGCTTCGGTCAGCACCTTCACGCCGGCCTTGCTGACGTTGTAGGCCGTGTCGCCCGGGGGACATGTGATGCCCTGCTTGGATCCCGTATTGACGATCGCCGCGGGCGTTCCCTGTTCGAGAATCGCGGGCGCGAACACCTGTACGCCGTTGATGGCACCCCACAGATTGACGTCCAGAACACGGTGCCAGCGATCGATGTGATCCCAAGGGCCGCCGCCGGGAGCCGTGCCCGCGTTGTTCATCAGCACCGCGACTTCGCCGAACTTCCCGTACGCCGCGTCTTTCAGCGCGCGAACCTCATCGATCTGACTGACGTCGGTCGGCACGGCGAGCACGCCGGCCTCGCCGAGCGGCGAGTGCGACGCGAGCTTGGCCGCGGCGCGCGTCAGTTTATCGCCGGCGAGGTCAGCGATGCAGACCCTCATCTCGCGGGCTGCGAACCTCCTCGCCGCGGCAAGGCCGATTCCGCTCGCGCCGCCGGTGACGACGGCGACGCGGCCGGGACCGAGAGCAGCGTGATCTGCCATGCTCGTAACTCCTGTGATGAGTCCAGCTCGCTACCGAACGCACTCGCTTTCACCGAGTGCCTCCGGGTTGACGACGCGGATCGGCTGTCCGTCGATCCAGGCGACGATGTTCTCGGCGCTCCGCGCATAGAGATCGCGCATGTTCTCCTCGGTGACGTAGCCGAGATGCGGCGTCAGCACGGTGTTCGGCAGCCGCCGCAGGGGATGATCGCGCGGGAGCGGCTCCTGATCGTACACGTCGAGCGCCGCGATGATCCGGCGCGCTTGCAGCGCGGCACACAGCGCATTCGAATCCACGAGCGGGCCCCGCGATGTGTTGACCAGGATCGCGCCGCGCCGCATTCGGCCCATCGCCTCGGCATCGACGATCCCCTTCGTGCGATCCGACAGGACGAGGTGTACGCTGACGACATCGGAGGATGCGAACAATTCCGCCTTCTCCACGCGCCGCGCGCCCGCCTCCGCCGCCCGCTCCGCCGTGAGATTCTGGCTCCAGGCGATCACGTTCATCCCGAGCGCCTGCCCGTACCGTGCCATCGTCGAGCCGATCTTGCCCAAGCCGACCAAGCCGAACGTGCGTCCCTGCAGCTCGATGCCGGGGAGGATCGCGTCCTGGAACCCGCCCTCGCGCATCCGTGCGTCGGCTTTCGGGATGTGACGCGCGGCCGCGAGGATCAGCCCGAGGGTCAGTTCCGCTGTCCCCGACGATGACCCGGTCCCGCCCGTGTTGCAGACGACGATGCGACGCGCGGTGCATGCGGCTATGTCGATGCTCGCGTTGCGGGCGCCCGTGAAGGTCAGCAGCCGCAGATCGGGGAGCCGTGCGATCCGGTCCGCGGTGAACCTGGTCCGCTCCCGCATGGCGAGAACCACGTCGAAGCCGGCAAGGGCGCGCACCAGCGCGCCGTCTTCGAGATACTCACGAAAGAACACCAGCTCCGCCCGCTGGCGCACACCCGACCAGTCGGCCAGTTGTTCCGCCTTGCTCTGCCAATCGTCGAGAACCGCGACCTTCTGCATGCTCGCCTCCGAACGCGCGAGCCTGCGCGGTGGATGGGTTGGGGATCAACCCCCCGCCGATGTGCGCCTACCGCGCGGCTGGCGGGCCCGCAGCCCCGTTCAGGCCGGCACCGGGGGTGATCGGGACGACACCGCCGGGTGCAACGCCGTAGACGTTCTCGCCGGCTCGCGGCGCCGCCTGGGCGTCCTGATTCGCCTGGTTCGTGAGCTGCCGGCCGATCGCCTGCAGCTCCTGATCATCCGACTGGACCGTCTGTTGCGACGGCGCGATCCCTGCCGACTTCTCCGCGCGGTGCACGACGCCGGGATTCGGCTCGTGCGCGGTGCCGTCATATACGTTCCCGTTGCGCGCCTGCGCCATCGCCGCCGCGGGCGCCACAAGAACGCTCGCCGCAATGCACGCCGCCCGAACCAGCATCGTAAGGCCCTCCCGCAAGGCCGTTCACCTCGCGCGTGGATCGAGCGCGTCGCGCAATCCATCGCCCACGAGGTTGAACGCCAGAACGGCCAAGAAGATCGCCGCGCCGGGGAAAATCGCAAGCCACGGCGCTTGCGTCAGGAAGCGTTGCGCCGCGTTCAGCATGGAGCCCCAGGACGGGTCGGGCGGCTGCTGGCCGAGGCCGAGGAAGGAGAGGCTCGCCTCGGCGATGATCGCCTGCGCGATCGCGAGCGTCGCCTGCACCATCACCGGCGGGACGATGTTGGGCAGGATGTGGCGGATGGCGACGCGCCATTTCGGGTTCCCCAGCGCGCGTGCCGCTTCGACGTATTCGTTGGTCGCCGCGTCAAGCGTGGCGCCGCGGGCGACGCGCATGAATACCGGCGCCGCGGTGACGCCGATCGCGATCATCGCGTTCTCGAGCGATGGCCCGAGGAAGGCAGCCAAGGCGATCGCGAGGATCAGGAACGGGCAGGAGAGCATCGCGTCGGCAATCCGCCCGATCAGCGCATCGGCCGTGCCGCGGAAGAAACCGGAGATCAGCCCGAGCGGCACCCCGATGCCGGCCGCGATCATCACCGAGATCACGCCCGCCAGCAGGCTCGCCTGCGCGCCGAACATGACGCGGGCCAGCACGTCGCGCCCGTTCTCGTCCGTGCCCATCCAGTGCGCGACGCTCGGCGCCTTCCGGATCGCGCTCCAACTCGTCGCGATCGGACTGTACGGCGTGATCACCGGAGCGAGGGCCGCCACCAGCACGAAGATTAAGACGACCGCCAGCCCCGCGACTGCTACCGGCCGCGAGCGGAACCGGCCGACCGCAAGCGCGAGCGGCGAGCTGACCGGCGACGCCGCGACCCGGATCGCCGCCGGCGCCGGGAGGGCGGTCGCGCTCACGTTGCCCTCATGCGCGGATTGATGAGCACGTAAAGCGCATCGGCGAGCAGGTTGAGCAGGATGTAAACCGTCGCGGTCACCAGGACGACGCCCTGCACCACGGGATAGTCGCGGTTGAACACGGCATCGACGATCATCTTCCCGAAGCCGGGGATCGAGAACACCTGCTCCGTCAGCACCGCGCCGGACAGCAGCGTGCCGAGCTCCAGCGCGCCGAGCGTCACCACCGGCACGAGCGCGTTGCGCAGCGCGTGGTGGATGACGACGATCCGTTCGCGCAGGCCCTTCGCTCGCGCCGTTCGCACGTAGTCCTGACCCATGGCGGTGAGCATGGCGCTGCGGGTGTGCCGCATCAGCACCGCCGCGATCGCATTGCCGAGCACGAAGGCCGGCATGATCGTGGTGGCGAGGCTCTGCCGCCAATCCTCGGTCAGCGGCACGTAGCCGGAGGGCGGCAGCCAGCCGAGCTGCACCGACACCAGCAGGATCAGCATGATCCCGAGCCAGAAGTTCGGCGTGGACAGCCCCGCGAGGCCGATCGCGCTCGCCGCATAATCGAAAACGGTGTTCCTCTTCACCGCCGAGAGCACGCCGGCCGGCACGCCGATCATCACGGCGATGACGAACGCCATGACGGCGAGCTGTGCGGTGACCGGGAGCTTGGTCAGGATCAGCTGGGCCACCGGCTCGCGGATGCGCCAGGAGAAGCCGAGATTGCCCTGGAGCACGTTGCCGATCCAATGCAGGTACTGGATCGGCAGCGGGCGGTCGAGCCAGAGCTCGGTTCGGATCTGCGCGATCACCTGCGGATCCGGCGTCTCGCCGGCCAGCACCAGCGCCGGATCGCCCGGCATGAGCTGCTGCAGGCCGAAGACAAGGATGCTGACGAGCAGGATCGTCGGGACGACCTGCGCGAGACGGCGGTTGAAGTGGCTGCCCATCCCGGCGCTCAGGGCGCCATCGTCAGTCCGGTGAGCCGGATCATCCCGTCCGGCACGGGCACGAAGCCGCTGACCTTCGCGCTCATCCCGACGATGTTCTTGGGCACGTCGAGATACATGATCGGCAGATCCGTCTCGGTCTGCGCCGCGACCTTCGCGTAGAGGTCGCGCCGCTGGCCGATATCGGTGACTTGCCGCGCCTCGTCGAGCCACTTGTCGACATCGGGGTTGCTGTATCCGGGATAGTTGAGCGGCGCGCCGGTGTGGAGGAAATTCCACAGATTGCCGTCGGGATCAGGGCGGCCGGACCAGCCGACGTTGTAGGCCTCGAAATCGCCGCGCTCGGCCACGTCGAGCGAGGAGGCGAACTCCATCTGCTGGATCTTCGTGTCGAAGCCGGCCTCGGCCGACATGGATTGCAGCACTTCCCCGAGCTGCTTGGCGATCGGGCTGTTCTCCACGATGAGCGTGACCGCCAACGGCGTTTTCACGCCGGCCTCCGCGAGCAGCGCCTTCGCCTTTGCGACGTCGCGGGCCGGCGGTTGGACGTTCTCGGCGTAGAACGGGCTGTCCTGGCTGACGGCTTGCGCCGTCGGCTCGTAGAGGCCGTTGTAGAGGACCTGAATCAGCGCCGTCCTATCGATCGACAGTTCGAATGCCTTGCGCACGCGGGCATCCCTGCCGAATGGCATGGTGGCGCGGGCACCGTGGCCGACGTTGATGTTGATGCTGTCGTAGCCGAGGTTATTCGAGAGGACGAGCCGAAGCTTCGGATTGCTCTTCACCGCGTTCGCGTCGGTCGGCAGGATGTATTCGACCATGTCGACGCTGCCGGCCTCCAGATTCGCGAGCCGCACGGAGGAGTCGACGATCGGCTGGTAGATGACGCGGGCGAAATGGATGGCGCCCGCGTTCCAGTAGCCGGGGAAGCGGTCGAGCACGATGCGGTCCTGCGCCACGCGCTCGGTGAACTTGAACGGGCCGGCGCAGACCGGATGCAGCGCGAAATCCTTCCCCGCAGCCTCTGCCGCCTTCGGCGAGACGATCATGCCCGCGCGATCGGTGAGTGCGGCTAGCAGCGGGGAGTAGGGCGTCTTGAGCGCGACGCGCACGGTGGTGGGATCGACGACGTCGACATGCTCGATGGCGCTGATCTCGCCGCGCCGGCTGCTGCCCTGCATGGTAAGATGCCGCTCGAGCGAGTATTTCACCGCCGCCGCGTCCATCGGCGCGCCGTCCTGGAACTGCACATTGGGGCGGAGCTTGAGCACGAGCGTCTTGCTGTCGGTCCATTCGTAGCCGGCGGCGAGCTGCGGGAGGATCTCAAGCTTTTCGTTGATGTCGAACAGCTTGTCGCAAAGTCCCATGAACACGATGCGGCCGACGTAGGTGCGCGCGAGCGTGGGATCGAGCAGGTCGGGATCTTGCCGGAGCGCGATTCGCAGCGTTTGCGTTGGCGCGTCCTGCGCGAAGGCAGGCGCCGTGAAACTGACGGCAGCGGCCGCCGCGAGCAGGAGACGTCGCATGTGAAGCCCCAACCCTGACTTTATGTTCAGTCACGTTGCCGTTGGCAGCGCTCGGACGCAAGAGCGCCGCGCGGGCAGCATCGGCGGCCGCCTCCGGTTCATTTAGGCGGGTTCAGTCAGCTCCAGTGGGCGGGTATCCAAACCCAAGCGCCATGTCGGAGCTCCCAGCGCCCCGGCGAGTAATGGCGATACGCGGCGCGGCGCGCGACGTAACGGCCGGGCGCCCAGACATATTGGACGCCGTTCCATTGCCAGTGCCCGGGCTCCCAGAGATAGGCGTGGCCGGGCGGGGGCGGGATGCCTTCGTAGCGGGGCGGCGGCAGCGGCGGATAGGGAAACGGCTGGGCCATGGCCGCCGTCACCGGCGCGGCCATGACGGCGGCCGCGATCAGGGTCGAACGCAACAGGGCACTCACGACGAAACCTCCTCCGTCTGCCCGAAGCAGAACGCGTTGACGTGGCGGGAGCGCGGTGGTGGCGTGACGGAGCGTGACGGCGTCAGCTATCCGCGTAGACGTGAGTTTCGGCCTCGGCGCCGGGATGTGTGACCGCGCCGAAGCACGCCGGCCCGACCGTCTGGGCGTAGCGCCAGATCGCGCCGCTCTGAGAGTCGGTCCGCCGGGGCTGCCACGCCGACCGCCGCGCCGCGAGTTCGGCCTCGCTCAGCAGGACGTCGATCGAGCCGCGCTCGGCGTCGATCACGATGCGGTCGCCGTTGCGCAGCAGCGCGATCGGGCCGCCGACCGCGGCTTCCGGCCCGACATGGCCCACGCAGAAGCCGCGCGTTGCGCCGGAGAAGCGGCCGTCCGTAATGAGGGCCACGTCCTCGCCCATGCCCTGGCCGTAGATGGCGGAGGTGGTGGAGAGCATCTCGCGCATCCCCGGGCCGCCCTTCGGACCCTCGTAGCGGATGATGATGACGTCGCCGGATTTGTAGGCGCGCTCCGAGACGGCGCGAAACGCCTCCTCCTCGCTGTCGAAGCAGAGTGCCGTGCCCTCGAAGCGGAGCTTCTTCATCCCCGCGATTTTCACCACGCCGCCCTCGGGCGCGAGATTGCCGCGGAGCCCGACGACGCCGCCGGTTGGCGAGATCGCCTTCGACACGGGGCGGATCACGTCCTGATCGGTCGGGAAGACCACGTCCTTGTGGTTCTCGGCGAGCGTCTTGCCGGTCACTGTCACGCAGTCGCCGTGCAGCAGGCCGGCATCGAGCAGCGCCTTCATGATGACCGGAATGCCGCCGACCTTGTGCACATCGAAGGCGACGTATTTTCCGCCGGGCTTGAGATCAGCGATGTATGGCGTGCGCCGCATGATCTCGGTGACGTCGTCCATGGTGAAGCGGATCCCCGCCTCGTGCGCGATCGCGGGGAGATGCAGCGCGGCGTTGGTGGAACCGCCGGTCGCGCCGACGATAATGGCCGCGTTCTCCAACGCCTCCCGGGTGACGATGTCGCGCGGGCGCAGCCGATTCTCGATGAGGGAGACGACCGCGCGCCCGCTCTCCAGCGCGAACCGGTCGCGTTCCTCGTAGGGCGCGGGCGCGCCGGCCGAGCCGGGAAGCGCGAGGCCGATCGCCTCGGACACCATCGCCATCGTATTGGCGGTGAACTGGCCGCCGCAGGCGCCCGCGGACGGGCACGCGACGCATTCCAGCGCGTGCAGCTCCTCGTCCGTCATCTTGCCGGCGCCGTGCCGCCCGACTGCCTCGAACACGTCGACGACGGTCACGTCGCGGCCCTGATATTGTCCGGGCAGGATCGAGCCGCCGTACATGAACACGCTCGGGATGTTCAGGCGCACCATCGCCATCATCATGCCCGGCAACGACTTGTCGCAGCCCGCGAGGCCGACCAGCGCGTCGTAGCAATGGCCGCGCACCGTCAGCTCGACGCTATCGGCGATAAGGTCGCGCGAGACCAGCGAGGCCTTCATGCCCTGGTGGCCCATCGCGATGCCGTCGGTCACCGTGATCGTGGTAAACTCGCGCGGTGTGGCACCCGCTTCGGCGACGCCGCGCTTCACCGATTGCGCCTGCCGTGACAGCGCGATGTTGCAGGGTGCCGCTTCGTTCCAGCAGGTCGCGACGCCGACGAAGGGCTGGTCGATCTCGTCCTCCGACAGGCCCATCGCATAGTAGTAGCTGCGGTGCGGCGCGCGGTCCGGACCGATCGTGACATGGCGCGACGGCAGGCGCGACTTGTCCCAGCGCTTTGTCAGCATGGCGTATTCCTCGTCGTTGCGGGCCGGAAGCTAGACCGGTTCTTCCGAGGGTGAAACCGGCCGCGGCGGC
>DATAPS010000322.1:0-5080 GCA_036265085.1 Acetobacteraceae bacterium
GACCAACTTCGGCATCAAACCGACGCTGTTCGAGAAGCGCGACATCCACGTGCACGTCCCGGAAGGCGCCACGCCGAAGGACGGGCCCTCGGCGGGCATCGCGATGGCCACGAGCATCGTCAGCGTGCTGACGGGGATCCCGATCCGGCGCGACGTGGCGATGACCGGCGAGATCACCTTGCGTGGGCGCGTGCTCCCGATCGGCGGTTTGAAGGAGAAGCTGCTCGCGGCGCTTCGGGCGGGCATCACGACGGTGTTCATCCCGAAGGATAATGAGAAGGACCTCGCCGACATACCGGACAATGTGAAGAGGAATCTCACGATCATTCCGGTCGCCCATGTCGACGACGTCATCGCGCAGGCCCTGGTCCGCAAGCCCGAGGCGATCGAGTGGGTCGAGCCGCCCGAAGCACCAGTGCCGGTGCCTCCGGCCGAGCCTGCCGGGGCGTCGCTGCCGCACTGACCGCGCCCTATTGACCTCTGTATGGGTGGCTGGCTGCCTGGAACCGCGGATTCCGGGCGGCCAGTCGATCTGCGCAAATACGGATTCCTGATTCAGACGGCTGACACGGCCGAGGGGCCGTCGCGTTGACGCGCCGGAAAATCGCCCTCTAGTCTCCCTGTGCGATCGGCGGCGCGGCTTGGCGCTATTGCCGAGCTTCTGGGACACTGGAACAAGGAGTCTCGTGTGAACAAGTTGGACCTGATTGCCGCCGTCGCGGAGGAGACCGACCTGCCGAAGGCGAAAGCCGGCGAGGCGGTCGAGGCCGTGCTGAATGCGATCGAAGGCGCGCTTAAAAAGAAGGAAGAAGTCCGGCTCGTCGGGTTCGGATCATTCGTCACGGCAGACCGTGCCGCCTCGACCGGGCGGAATCCCCGGACCGGCGAAGAGATTCAGATCGCGGCATCGACCTCGGTCCGCTTCAAGCCCGGCAAAGCGCTGAAGGACGCCGTGCAATAGGGAAGGAGCCCTTTGCTTCCCGCGGGGGTTGGCCTACAGGCCAACAATCGGCGTGGTGGGCGGTTAGCTCAGCGGTAGAGCGTCTCGTTTACACCGAGAGGGCCGGCGGTTCGAATCCGTCACCGCCCATGCGGCCGCGCTGCTTGACGCGTTTTGCTCCCCCCTCTAAACGCTGCCGCCTGCCGCTGCGGGTGTAGCTCAGTTGGTTAGAGCGCCGGCCTGTCACGCCGGAGGTCGCGGGTTCGAGCCCCGTCACTCGCGCCAGAGGCACTCTCCATCCTGTCATTCGCCGCTGACGCGTGTTCACGCGACGGCCCCTTTCGCGCGTTGTCCGGTTTGAGTAGTGTCCGGCCGCGCTGCGCTGCGGCATAGCTGACGTGCTCGCCGGGACCGCGCCGGCAGTCGCAGATGGGACACCGAGATGACAGACATTCTGGGCGACTATTTCCCGATCCTCGTTTTCATCGGCATCGCGGCGCTGATCGGCTTCGCGCTGGTCGGCGGTTCGCTGGTCGCCGGGAAGCAAAATCCGTATCCCGAAAAGCTGTCGGCCTACGAATGCGGCTTTGAGCCGTTCGACGATGCGCGGCGCCGCTTCGATGTCCGTTTCTACCTTGTGGCGATCCTGTTCATCATCTTCGATCTCGAGGTGGCGTTCCTATTTCCCTGGGCGGTCAGCCTGTCGCACATCGGAGTGTTCGGCTTTCTCTCCATGGTCGGATTTCTTGCGGTCTTGACCGTGGGATTTATCTACGAGTGGTGCAAAGGCGCATTGGATTGGGAGTGATCTCATGAGCACGACAATGCTCGACCACCCGCGGATCCTGCCGCCCGGCCCCGAGCAGGAAGCCGTCGTGCGCGGCATCACGGGCGAGATCACCGACAAGGGTTTCGTCGTCGCGCAGGTCGACAAGCTGGTGAACTGGGCGCGTACGGGGAGCCTCTGGCCGATGACCTTCGGCCTCGCGTGCTGCGCCGTGGAGATGATCCACGCCTATATGCCACGCTACGACCTCGACCGTCTCGGCGTGATTCCTCGCGCTAGCCCGCGGCAGAGCGACGTAATGATCGTGGCGGGCACGCTCTGCAACAAGATGGCTCCCGCGCTGCGCAAGGTCTACGACCAGATGCCGGAACCGCGCTGGGTCATCAGCATGGGCTCGTGCGCGAACGGCGGCGGCTATTACCACTACTCGTATTCAGTGGTCCGTGGCTGCGACCGGATCGTGCCTGTGGACGTGTACGTGCCGGGCTGTCCGCCGACTGCGGAAGCACTGGTGTACGGGATCATGCAACTCCAAAAGAAGATCCGCCGGACCGGGACGATCCTCCGTGGCTGAACCGGACGCCGCCACAGCGCCGCCGCCCACCGCGCCGTCCGATCCGATCGTGGTGCTCGCGGATGCGATCGCTATCCTGCCGGGCGCGCTCAACGCGCGGCTCGAGCACGGCGAGCTGGTGGTCGACGTGGGGCGCGATGATCTGGTCGGCCTGCTCACGCAACTGCGCGACGATCCGCGCTTCGCGTTCGAGCAAGTGATGGATATCTGCGGCGTGGACTGGCCGGATCGCGCGGAGCGGTTCGACGTGGTCTACAACCTGCTCTCAGTGTCGCTGAACCATCGCGTGCGGGTCATCACGACGACGGACGAAACCAAGCCGGTGCCGTCGGTGTGCGGCATCTGGCCGTGCGCGACGTGGTGGGAACGCGAGGCGTGGGATCTGTACGGAATCGTCTTCTCCGGCCAGCCGGATCTGCGGCGAATCGTGACGGATTACGGCTTCGAAGGCCATCCATTGCGCAAGGACTTCCCGCTCACAGGTTATGTCGAGCTTCGTTACGACGAGGACCGCAAGCAGTGCGTCTATGAGCCGGTGAAGCTGACGCAGGATTTCCGCAAGTTCGATTTTCTCTCGCCGTGGGAAGCGATGACGACGCTGCCCGGCGACGAGAAGGTTCACGAGACGCGAAAAGGCGTGCGCTCATGACCGATACGATCATCAGCAAGGAACCCGTCACCGGGAAGCACCAGACGGTCGAGATAGACAGTCATGCCATCAATTTCGGCCCGCAGCATCCCGCCGCGCATGGAGTGCTGCGGCTAGTCCTGGAACTCGACGGCGAAGTCGTGGAGCGCGCCGACCCACATATCGGCTTGCTGCATCGCGGCACGGAGAAGCTGATCGAGTACAAGACCTACGTGCAGGCGACGCCGTATTTCGACCGGCTCGACTACGTCAGTCCGATGGCGCAGGAGCACGCCTTCGCGCTCGCGACGGAGAAGCTGCTCGGCATCGAGGTTCCGGAACGAGCGGCCTGGATCCGCACGCTGTTCGACGAGATCACACGCATCCTCAATCATCTGTTGAACGTGACGACTTACGCGCTCGATGTCGGCGCGATCACGCCGAGCCTCTGGGGGTTCGAAGAACGCGAGAAACTGATGGATTTCTACGAGCGCGCGTCAGGCGCTCGGCTGCATGCGAATTATTATCGCCATGGCGGTGTGCACCGCGATCTGCCGGCGGGCCTCGAGGCTGACATCGGCGAGTGGGCGCTCGGCTTCCCGAAATTCATCGACGATCTTGAAGACCTGCTATCGTCGAACCGGATCTGGAAGCAGCGTACCGTCGATATCGGCGTGATGTCGCCGGAGGACGCGCTGGCGTGGGGCTTCGCCGGCCCGTGCCTACGCGCGAGCGGCGTGCCGTGGGACCTACGGCGCTCGCAACCGTATGCGATGTACGATCGCGTCGCGTTCAACGTGCCGGTCGGACGTAACGGCGATTGCTACGACCGCTATCTCGTGCGGGTCGCGGAGATGCGGGAGAGCACGAAGATCGTGCAGCAGTGCCTCGCGCAGATGAAGCCCGGGCCGGTGCGTGTGCAGGACCAAAAGATTACCCCTCCGACCCGCGCGGAGATGAAGCGCTCGATGGAGGCGCTCATCCACCACTTCAAGCTTTTCACCGAGGGGTTCCACGTCCCGGCCGGCGCGACCTACACGGTCGTCGAGTCACCCAAGGGCGAGTTCGGCGTCTATCTCGTGGCCGACGGCACGAACAAGCCGTATCGTTGCAAGATCCGTCCGACCGGGTTCGCGCACCTGCAGGCGATCGAGACGCTTTCCAAGCGCCACATGCTGGCCGATGCCGTGGCAATCATTGGATCGCTCGACATCGTGTTCGGCGAGATCGACAGGTAGCCCATGGCCGACACAATGCCCCCCGGCGCGCGCGGTGCCGAGAACATCGGCGACGGCTCCTCGGGCCAGGAGCATGCGCAGCCCCAGCATTTCGCGTTTGATGACGAGAGCGAGCGCGAAATTGCGATGTGGGTCGCCAAATACCCGCCCGGCAAGCAGGCGAGTGCGGTGATCCCGGCGCTCTACGTCGTGCAGCGCCAAATGGGGCGGCAGACCGGCAGCGCCTGGGTGCCGCGGGTCGGGATGGATGCAGTTGCGCAGCGACTCGGGATGCCGCCGATTCGCGTTTACGAGGTGGCAACGTTCTACGCCATGTTCAACACGTCCCCGATCGGGAAATACCACTTGCAGGTTTGCACCACGACGCCCTGCTGGCTGCGCGGCTCCGACGAAGTGACCGCGGCGTGCCGGCGCGTCACCGGCATCAAGGGTTGGCACGAGACGAGTGCCGATGGGCTGTTCACCATGACCGAGGTGGAATGCCTCGGCGCCTGCGTGAACGCGCCGATCCTGCAGATCAACGACGACTTCTACGAGGACATGGACGGCACGATCACCGAGGATCTGCTCGTCCGGCTCAAGCGCGGCGAGGCGCCCCCCAAGCCGGGATCGATGACGGGGCGCCAGACCTCGGCGCCCGAAGGCGGCCCGACGACTTTGACCGACCCGGCCTTGTACCCGGCGGAGTGACGCGATGCTGAGCGACAAGGACCGGATCTTCACCAATCTCTACGGCCAGCACGACTGGCGTCTTGCGGGTGCCCGCCGCCGAGGCGACTGGGATGGCACCGCGGAGATCCTGGCGCGTGGCCGCGAGGCGATCGTCGAGGAGATCAAGAGCTCGGGGCTGCGCGGGCGGGGTGGAGCGGGCTTCCCGACAGGGCTGAAATGGTCGTTCATGCCGAAGGTGTCG
>DATAPS010000323.1:0-1741 GCA_036265085.1 Acetobacteraceae bacterium
TCTCTCGCGTAGCGCGGATGGAGACGGACGAGCTGGTAGCGGAGATGGTGCTTCCGCTCGTCATCCGGATCGAGCGTGACGAGCCGCCGACGCGTACCGACGCGCTCGAAGCAGCGGCCCGGGCGGTGCTGCTCATGCTCACCACGGACGTCGCGGACTGGCAGCCGGCCGTCACCCGCTGGGACGGACAGCGCATCCGTAAGGTGGTGCGCCGAGCCCGCGGCGCGAACTGGGAGAGGGCAGCGGCGCTGCCCGGGCTGGACGTGCGCAGTGGCACGGCGCAGGTGCGCGTGTACCCGCCGATCGAGGTCGATGCGTGGCCACCGGAACTGCTGCGCCTGCAGGTGGGTGGCACCGATCTAGACGACCCGACCGCGCCGAGCGCGCCGCCGACGGGCGAGCCGTTGATCCTGCTTTCGCCGGAGTTGGCGATGAGTGCCGGGAAGGCGATGGCGCAGGCGGGACATGCGGCGCAGCTCGGCTGGCGGGCGGCGAGCCGGCCGTTCCGCGAGGCATGGCGGGCGGCCGATTTCCCGCTGGCGGTGCGAGACGCGACCCGGGCGCAGTGGCGCGACGCGATAGCGGCCGGGGCGCCGGTAGTGCACGATGGCGGCTTCACCGAAGTAGCGCCCGGCAGCCAAACAGCGCTCGCACTCCTGCCGCGGCGATAGTTGTGTCAACATCTGCGGAACCGGCAACACAACTCGGCGACTAGCCGGACGGCTCCGGCGGCGTCGCTGAGCCGTAGATGGATGCGCTGCCGATGTTGACCAGCCGCCACGAGTGGGATGCGGGTTCGTCCACATTCATGGCGTCCATGCCGAGTGCTGCCTGCACTCCATCTGCGTATCTGAGACTCACGGATGCGTCGAACGCGTCCGACGAGTTGGTCTCAAATGTTGCCGTCGCGGTACCGCTCGCCGCGTCTCGTGCATGCACAAGGTCCGCCTCGGTGAGCGTGACCGGGAATCCGTTGCCCGCGCTGATGAGAGGGACCAGGTCGTTCAAGCTGTTCTGCGCGAGCGCCTTGACGTAGCAACGGACCAGACCAACTTGCGCGCCGGGCGCGCTTCCGACCACGGTCAAGGGCCATTGGCAGTGGGGCACCGAATCGACTGTGTCTGAATCTCCCGTCACGACGACGCTGAGGTTGCCCGATGATCGATCGGTCGATACCGCTCGGGTACCTCCCGGGTAGGAGCACGCGGTGGAAACGAGCACAGGGACCGTCACGATCAGGACTAGTGCCCGCGTGACCGCGTGACGCATCGATGGCTCCGGTCAGTTGCCCGGCCGCGCGCGAACGAGACGGAAGTTCGCGGCGATCAGCGCAAGTGCGGCGAGCGCGCCCACACCGAGCCCGACCGCCGCGTAATCGACGATCCCGGGGAACCAGGCTGTGTGTTGCGGGAGGTAGTCGGCGTATCGGCGCGGCGATGGGCTGCTGTAGAACGTCCAGCCGGTTGCTCGGGTGGCGTTGTGATGGGCGATGGCTCCCACGATCACGCCCGCAACCGTGCCGAAACCGGAAAGGAGAACCACCAGGGATCGCACGGCGCCATGGTGACATCGGTCTGCGGAACCGGGCAAAGCGCGCCTAGCCGGGCGCAGCACGTGCGCAGCTGGAAATTAGCCGACAAATGGTTGGGCGGTGGGAGGGGTGCGGTTAGATTCGATCGTATGTTCGATGAGGTGATCGCGGAGGGGGCGCTGGCGCGGCTGGCGGCTGCGGTGGATGAGT